>CAZHXC010000363.1:0-2461 GCA_964536145.1 uncultured Spirochaetales bacterium
TCCGCGTGCGAAATGAGACGGCTACGGGAGAAGAGGTGATAAGCGGTGGTTGTTGCGGTTCCCAAAGAGTTGAAAGAGGGTGAGACGCGGGTTCCCATAGTACCCGATACGGTGAAGAAGCTGACCGCCGCCGGCATGACCGTGAAAGTGGAGACCCGGACCGGGGAGGCATGTGACTTCCCTGATTCCGAATACGCTGATGCCGGCGCTGAAGTGGTGAACGAGAGGGCCGGACTGTTAGCAGATGGTGATGTCGTCGTCAGACTGAACAAGCCGCCGGCTGAAGAAATAGGGCATCTGAAAACTGGTTGCCTTCACATCAGCTATCTCGATCCCTTCAACGAGAAGGGACTTGTTCAAAAGTTCGCCGAAGGAAAGGTACGGGCGGTTTCGATGGAGCTCATCCCGCGAATAACCAGGGCGCAGAAAATGGACGCGCTGAGCTCCCAGGCCTCTCTCGCCGGCTACGTCGCGGTAATCATGGCGGCGGACCGGCTCGAGTCGATATTTCCGATGATGACGACCCCTTCCGGAACCATACAGCCTGCAAGAGTCTTCGTTATCGGCGCCGGTGTAGCGGGATTACAGGCCATCGCCACCGCGAAACGGCTCGGTGCCCGGGTAGACGCCTTTGACACGCGGCCTGTCGTTGAAGAACAGGTGAGATCCCTTGGAGCACGGTTCATCAAGGTTGACCTGGGAGAAAGCGGCGAAACAAACGAGGGGTACGCCAAGGAATTGACCGAGGAGCAGCTGGCGAAACAACGGGAAGCGATGGCGAATCAGTGTGCGCTCTCTGATGTAGTAATCACTACAGCTCAGGTCTTTGGCAAGAAGGCGCCGTTGATAGTCACTGCTGAAATGGTGGAGCGGATGAAACCCGGCGCGGTAATTGTAGATATGGCGGTGGAAAGCGGCGGAAATGTGGAAGGTTCCAGCCTGGACAATGTGGTCGAGCGGGGTGGCGTCTCTATTCTCGGTTACTCGAATCTCGCGGGCAGAGTACCGGTTACGGCCAGCACGATGTATTCCAACAATATCGGCAATTTTCTGACTGAGTTCTGGAACCAGGAGCGAGGGGAGCTTGACCTCGATCCTGAGGATGAGATCATTTCCGGGTGTCTTGTCGCTGCCGACGGGAAAGTGGTGAACGAGCGGCTTGCATAGGAGACATTCTGCGGCCGGACCGGTTACCGCAGGGAGAGCAGGGAGACGGCGCGCATGGAGGAGAGAAGCTTATGATTGTTTTTCTGGCGTTTATACTGATGTTGTCCATTTTCCTTGGGTTTGAGGTCATTTCAAAGGTCCCTTCAACGCTTCATACACCGCTCATGTCGGGATCAAACGCAATTTCAGGAATAACCCTGCTCGGTGCTCTTGCCGCGGCGGGTGTACCCGGCATCGAATGGGCGGGAGTGCTGCTTGGTACGTTGGCGGTTACCTTCGCGGCGATCAACGTGGTTGGGGGATATTTCGTAACCGATAGAATGCTCGGCATGTTCAAGAAGAAAGAAGAGCGCTGATATGGACTTGGCGATAAATCTCGTATACATCATATCCGCCGCTCTTTTTATCTTTGGATTGAAGATGTTGAGCTCACCACGCACAGCGCGGATGGGCAATCTGGTATCAGCCATCGGTATGCTCATCGCGATAGTGATGACGCTCTTAAGCCGCGGAATACTCGACTACCGTTGGATTGCCATCGGACTTGCGGTGGGATCTCTCATCGGTTTTTTCGCCGCGCGATTGGTGGCGATGACTGCGATGCCTGAAATGGTAGCCATCTTCAACGGTTTTGGCGGTATCGCCAGTCTTCTTGTAGGCTGGTCGGTATACCACCGGGCGCCCGGTATCGAACTGTTTCTTGTAATATCCATCGCGCTTTCGGTTTTTATCGGTGGGGTAACCTTTACCGGAAGCATCGTCGCCTTCGGCAAGCTAAACGGCGTCATTACGGGCAAACCTGTGCTCTATAAGGGGCAACACATCGTCAATTCGCTGCTCCTGGCGGCCATCGCCACCCTGGCGGTGTTGTTTGGCCTTGATCCGGGCAGCGGATATCTCTTCTTTGTTCTCCTCGTGGGGATCTCTGCCGTTTTTGGTGTGTTCTTCGTCATACCGATAGGCGGTGCCGATATGCCGGTGGTGATTTCGCTTTTGAACAGCTTTTCCGGTCTTGCCGCCTGCGCCGCAGGATTCGTCATCCAGAATAACCTGCTCATCGTTGCCGGAGCGTTAGTGGGTGCAAGCGGCATTATTCTCACGAATATCATGTGCAAGGCAATGAACCGTTCGCTCAAAAATGTGTTGTTCAGCGGGTTTGGTGCCGTTGATACCGCCGGAAGTGAGGTGAGCGGTGAAGTCAAGCCGATAATTCCGCAGGACGCGTTTCTGATTCTCGAAGCGGCGCGGTCAGTGGTAATCGTGCCCGGCTACGGGTTGGCCGTTGCACAGGCGC
>CAZHXC010000363.1:2471-2761 GCA_964536145.1 uncultured Spirochaetales bacterium
CGAAGAAAACGGGGCCGAAGTGCGTTACGCGATCCATCCGGTTGCGGGAAGAATGCCGGGACACATGAACGTACTGCTTGCGGAAGCCAATGTGCCCTATGACCAACTGGTGGAAATGGATGAGATCAATCCCGCCATGCCAACGGTTGACGTGTGTATGGTGATTGGAGCGAACGATGTGGTTAACCCCGCCGCCCGTGAGGATGAGAAGAGTCCAATTTATGGTATGCCCATCATAAACGTGGATTATGCAAGGACCGTTTTTGTTCTCAAACGCTCGATGGCAACGG
>CAZHXC010000363.1:2771-4120 GCA_964536145.1 uncultured Spirochaetales bacterium
CGCGGGGGTGGGGAATCCGCTGTTTTTCAAGGAAAACACTCGAATGCTATTTGGTGACGCAAAATCCTCTGTGCAATCGTTGATCAGCGAGTTTAAGGGCCTGTAGCCGCGAGTTCTTTGTTCTTATCGAGTATCGACTGGATGGTGATCCCTTCGAAGTAGCTGTTGAAGTGTTCGGCGGTATCCGACCACATGTTGTGCGCGATACAGTTATCTGCTCTATCGCAAGGCGATCTCGGATCAGTCTCTGATGTGCACGGAGTGAGGGATATCTCTTCACCGACCGCGTCAAAAATATCCTTCACGGTTATCTCGTCAGGCGATTTGTCGAGTTGAAAACCGCCTCCGGGGCCCCTTGTCGACTTGATAATCCCGGCCTTCCGCAATCTAAAGAAAATTTGCTCTAAGAACTCAGGCGAAATCTCTTCGCTCTCGGAAAGCTCCCTGATGGAAACAGGTTTTCCTTTGTCTGAAATTGTCAGTTTGAGCACGGCCCTCAGACCGTACCTGCCACGGGTAGTGATACGCATGTATAAGCTCTCCAATATGTGTTAAGTATCTATAGTATAGCTTACCACATTGTTCATGTATAGAGTAGTATTGCAAATGATTCTGACTAATTATTAACGCGCTCGACGTACTCGCCGGTTTCTGTATTTACGAGTATTTTGTCACCTGATTTAATAAAAATCGGTACTTTGACCTGCAACCCGGTCTCGCAGACCACGGTTTTTGTCGCACCTGTGACGGTGTCGCCCTTTATTGCCTCTTCTGCTTGAGTTACGGTATAAGTTTCTTTGAGCGGAAGTTTGATACCGAGAGGTGTGGAATCCCACATGACGATGTCGTAGGTATCTCCCTCTTTCATGAAGTCCTTGTTCTCCTCGAACCCTGACATCGGAATCTCAAACTGCTCATAGGTATCGGTATCCATAAAATGGTAGGCCGATTCATCGGCATAGAGAAACTGCGAACGGTGCTCTTCGATGGCAATATCTTCCACTGATTCGTGGCTCTTGATGACCGGACGCTGTACGAGCCCGGTTTTTACGTTTTTCAGCTTGAGCCGGACAAACGCCTGTCCTTTTCCCGGTTTTACAAACTCCCGCTCGGTGACAAGATGCGGTTCGTCCTTGAACAATATATACATTCCTTTGTCGATTGAGCCGGCTTTTACCATTGATCACCTCTACCTGACATCGCCACATCCAAAAAGCCACCGTCGGCGGCTTTTTGGATGCGCCTGATTGTCTATCCTTTCACTTATTTCCTTCAGTATAACAACTGAAGCCCATTTGTTCATCCCCCGCCGGTCAGCGGGTGCGATTTCACGGACGGGCTTTTCGCAA
>CAZHXC010000364.1:0-3247 GCA_964536145.1 uncultured Spirochaetales bacterium
TGATCAAATCGACAACCGAGCGCTATCCCGGACTGATTGTCGGCACCAGAATGTCCGTGTATGAAGGGATACGTGGCGGGTGCGGTACCTCCGGCCCGGATGAGATCCTCGAGGATTTGGAGGACATCAGGCAAATCGCCTCGATCTTCGCTGCCTCAGGCGCGCACTTTTTCAATATCTCCGCGGGAGCGCCAGTATACAACTCGCAGCTTCTGCGGCCGGGGAAGAAGGAAAACTTCTGCCGCCTCAGCCAGTTCAGGTATACAAAGCTGTTCAAGGAGTGGTTTCCGGAGACCGCGATCATCGGCTCTACCTACACCACCGGAGATTCGAGCTGTTTTCTATATGCTCGCGAGAACATTTCAAAGGGTCACACCGATTTTGCGGGATTTGGCAGGCAAAATCTTGCGGACTCTCACTTCCCGGTCAAACTCAGAGAAAACAGAGACCCGGTCAGATACTGCACCCTGTGCGGCAAGTGCTCAAAGCTGTTGTCAGATGACGTGAAGGTATACTGCGCTTACCACTATTCGGATAATCCGTATTCAGTGACCCGAAAGCTGTGATCATGGAAGAAATCGCACCTCTGAAGCGCGAATCCCTTTTCCCGGACGGTGCACAGGTGCCGCTTCTTACCGCCGAGGTGGTTATAGTCGGCTTCGGGGCCGCGGCGCTCAACGCGGCAGTGCACCGGCGCCCCCCCGTCGAGCGTCTGAAACAGCAGAACCTTCCCGACGGGAACACGTGCTTCGAGCAAGTCTGGAAAGATTTCTTTGAAAGAGAGGTATTTCGATGAATAAACCGCTATGTTTTGTGGGTATCGCAATGCACCCAGAAGCCGAGAAACACCTGAGCAAGCGTTTTGAGATAACCACCAGCACTGAAGAACTCCACCGGGCGGAAGCCGCTATCGTGTATGTCGTACCGGAGGAGTGGACCGGTGATGATACGCTTCATCTCAGAACGGTGGGCTGCCATGCGTGCAGCGATGCGTTTTCTGCGTGGGCAACCAACAGAGGAATACAGATAACGATTGCACACGGCCTGAGGAGAACCGTAGCCGAGCATACCCTTGCCCTGGCAATGGCCGCCGCCCGGAGCGTTCCGCAGTCTGATCAGGATGTGAGAAACGGCAATTGGCACGATCATTATACGCTGAAGATCAAACACTCGGGCATCGATTTCCAGGGTAAGTCCTTTGGCATCCTGGGAATGGGAAGGATAGGGCAGAAACTCGCCAAACTGTTGCGCGGTTTTCAGGTACGTATTCCGTATCACGATATAAAACCCCTCGATGCCGACCAGGAGCGTGCACTTGGCGTTGAAAGCCGTTCCTTTGAAAGCCTCCTTGCCGAATCGGATTTCCTCTCGGTTCTCGTTCCACTCGACGACAGAAACAGGGGGCTTCTCGATCACAGGGCATTTGCACGGATGAAACCCGGCTGCGTGTTCATCAACACTGCCAGAGCCGGAATCTGCGTGTACGAGGACTTTGTCGATGCGATGAGGAAAGGCGTTATCGGCGCTGCTGCCCTGGATGTGCTCTGGGATGAAGCGAACAACCAGCCTGACGAGTTGGTTGGTTTCGACAACCTGATTATGACCCCCCACCTCGGTGGTTCCACATACGAATGTGACATGAGCCTCGTTGACGGGGTCAGCTGATCTTATTGAGCGCCTGCAACTTCATCATGTCCGCAAAGGATGCCGATACTCTGAGCGCTCCCTGCTGATACGCCTTGAGCCCGGTGAGCTCGCCGCGAGCCATCGCCCGGAGTGTGAGGCTGTCCATCCGGTAAGTGATATCCGGTTTGCCTTTCACTACACCACTGTCTAACCAGCCGGGTTTTCCATCATCAAAGGCGAAATAGAAATCCTCACCAAAGTCGGTTATGTGATATTGCATCACTTTATTCCAGTTGGCAAAATTATGGGCGATCTTTGGATCGGTATATTTGAGCCGTTCTACTTCAAGGTGCTCAAGGAGCTCATCACGGTCCATCTGAGGAGCGGGCGGACGCTCGGGCTGCCGGGCAATCCACAGGTTCTTGAGTGAATGCAGCCGATAGCGGAGCCAATTGAGCGCTTTCCGCCCCAATCCCAGCTTTCGGGCCTTTTCTACCGCCAACCCGAGATCCGCCAACTCACCGTACACCTCTAGCAGCCCGAGAGATACGAGGAGACTCCGTGACTGTAGCCCGGAGGAGATGTCCCACCCCCGTATATCGTAGAACTCATCCCGGGCGCGCTTGTACTCACGTAGCGGGAGGGATGATCCTATGCGGGATACAGGGCGGCCGCCCGGACCCGGCACCATACAGCGCGGATCGGCCACGTGGCTCGTAAGCGGCGTGGTGTGCCACTCCTCGGGAAGCAGATCGTCTGCGGCAGGGTGATGTCCTTCACGCAGCATGACCGCCCGCTGAAGATTGAATATCCGTTCACCGATGACATTGAGTGACTCCTCGTCATACCGGATGCCGGTGGCCGCGGTGAGGATCCGGCTTTCGAAACCAGGATCTCCGGCGTGGTTGTCCCCTGCCGGGTTGTCGATGACGGGGTACATCCAGTCGCAGACCACGAGGCTCTCCTTGGCGAGCTGTCTGTTCTGGATCCGCCGGGCCGCCTCCGCTTTCCCCTCCAGCGTCGCCAGGTCGCCGGCGCGCCTGCTCCCCCAGAATCTCTTCGCAATCTCCCGGAAAACCTCAGTCGATATGTGCGCGTCATCCACTCCCTGCGCCCAGCTTGACCATTGGGAGAGCGCGAGCCCGGCTTCGTGGAGCTGCTGTATCGGCTCACGGGTGTCGAAGGGAAAGAGAAGCGCGTTCACGGTGCAATACCGCGGGTCATAGGGGTCTGCGGGCTCAAGTTGAGCGGTGAAGTCGGGACCGAGTTGGGCGGCTGCTTGCCCGGGGCCCGCGGCCAAGAGCGGGCCAATCCCCCTGCCGGTTAGTATCGCCTGAATCAGTTCCTCCACAAACTCGAGGCTCCCGATTTTTGAAAGGGAAAAACCTGCGTGGCCGTCCGAGAGGAGCCCCTCCTTCCGGCACCTGTCGAGCCAGTCTATGATCTCCTGAAGCTTCCAGGTGTCGATCCCATACTCGTCACAGAGACGGTTGGCCAGAAACGGGACGTCGTTTTCCCTGCCGTAATACTCGAGGGCGTAGGGCAGATAGAAGACCCGGGACTGGCACATGTACTTTCCTTGTTTGGCGTTCCCCGCGGTATACCTCACCCGCAGACAACT
>CAZHXC010000364.1:3257-4117 GCA_964536145.1 uncultured Spirochaetales bacterium
CCTCGCCATGCATCCGGCGCAGGGCAGCTTTTTCACGTTCGGCCCGGAGGCCATGAAATCGAGCCCCCAGACTTTGACGTTTCCCCGGCCAAAACTTCGTATTTCACGTGCAATACTTCGAACTTCCTCCGGTTCGTGCGTATGGACCTGTCTCTTCGATCCCCGGAGCACAATCGCCTTGAGGTTTTTTGCGCCCATCGTGGCGCCAATCCCACCGCTGCAGCTCGCGTCCCCGTCGGCAAAGACGGTGGCGTAAGGGATTCTCTTCTCGCCGGCGGGGCCCACGCAGAGCACTTTGCCCTTCGACCCGTTCCGGGCTTTGAGAATCTCCATCGTCTCTACGGTTGTAGCGCCCCAAAGATCCTCTGCAGGGTTGATGAGAACCCGGTCATCTTCTATGGAAATGAACACCGGAAAGTCTGCCTTCCCGGTAATGATGATCCCGTCATACCCCGCATACTTGAGCTCCGCCCCAAATGTTCCGCCTAGATTCCCGTGACTGAAGCTGTGTGGAGTCCGCAGCGGCGTTTTGGAAAACATCCCCCACCTCGAACCACCGATAGCCGGAACGCCGGCCAGCGGCCCGAGCGCGATGATGAGCGGGACTTCCGGGCTGAAGGCGCTGTCGGCGGGACTACATTCATCCCAGTATATTTTGGTTGCCATACCGCGTCCGCCGAGATAGGCGCCCGAATAATCGGATGAGGCTTGAGTGTATATCCGTCGTCCCGAGAGATCGATTCTCAGGAGCTTTCCTGCATATGATGCCACGATGCTGTAATCCTCAGCTGCCTTCGATAGTCTCCCGCAGTTTTGCAGACAGCGTCTGTCTATTAAACGGCTTTTGTATGAAGTACACC
>CAZHXC010000365.1:0-4111 GCA_964536145.1 uncultured Spirochaetales bacterium
CGAGCTCAAAGACCGCGGAGTCATTCCGTTGGCCCTTGGCAGCTCGTTTGGTTGGCCCGTCTTGGCCTGGATAAGCTATATCGACATGCGGCACAACGGATTGAAAGCCCATCTCGAGTTGCTTGAAGGCAAGCGGGACTTTACCGATTCTTCTTTCATACCTGTACTGGAAACCCTGGAACGATGGCGGGACAACGGATGGTTTGATACAGACTCTTATGCAAAGAACTGGCCGGAAGCGCTTGCCGACGTGGACTCGGGGAAAGCGGCATTCAATCTCATGGGTGCCTTTGCCGTAAACCGGCTCGCTCGACCACAAACAATCGATTTTCTTCTGGTGCCGGTGAAGGATAGAAAGCTTGATGGCGGGGAGTTAGCAATCGTTCAAGGCTTCTCAGTATCTGCAAAGGCGTCAAACGCCGAAGCGGCTTTGGCCCTCGTTGACGCATATATTGCTGCGGGATCACCCGGTCAAACCTTCGATGCCTTCAGATTACCCTCGCTTGCTTTGGAAAACGAGACATCGTTGCCGATGATCAAGGCAATTCAGGCGGAGGGACTTGCGAAAGCTAAAGGGACAGCTCCGCAGATGGACCGTATCCTTCCAAATCAGGCCGCCTACGATGCCAACCAGGCTGCAATACGGTTTTTTTCAAAGGGGGCCGTTATGACTTCCGGAGAGCTCGCCCGGGCACTCCAGGCGACGAGGAGATGGGCCGTACAAAGCGGTTCCTGAAGGATTATTATGGCAAAGAAGCTACTGCAATCACGAACAACTTGGATATTGTTGACGGTCCTGGGCCTTATTGGCCTTTTCTTTGGCATCATGCGTCTCGTCTCCTCTTCCCAGCCCGTGAGTTTGGTGTTCACCTATGAAATCCGGAACCCTTCAGTGGTCGCAGCAGTCGAGTCGGAGATCATGCTGTTTAAAGATCTCAACCCGCAAATCGATATACGAATGGTCGCCCGGGATTCCTTCGAAGATAACGAAGATCTCGCGGTTCTGACGATCTATCCAAAAAACATCGACGATTGGTCGACTTTGCCTGCAGCGTGGAGCGGACGTCTATGGGTGCTGGCAGGCAGGAAGGACATTCTGGAGGGCCTGGAAGGGGAAGCGGCAGATCTTGCCTTGGCACTTGCGGAAGGCAGGCTTGAACCGCCATCTTTCGAACTGTTGTTAAGCCACTTACAAGACCTTGGCTACTCACCAATCACCCTCGGTAACAGCCATCGCTGGCCGTATATGCTCTGGTTACAGTTCCTA
Organism: uncultured Spirochaetales bacterium; assembly: GCA_964536145.1. Taxonomy (GTDB): domain Bacteria; phylum Spirochaetota; class Spirochaetia; order ARS1246; family ARS1246; genus JAFGHN01. Next base: position 1,268 of record CAZHXC010000365.1, read on the forward strand.
AGTGCAGCGACTCTGGGGCCGGAAGAGGTGCTTGTCCTTCCTTCGGCTGAAGCCTTCGACGGCAGTAAGCTCGAAGAGGTGGCCGGCACACTGCAACGTTGGCGAGCGGAGGGATGGTTTCATGAGCAGTCCTGGAATCTGGGTTGGGCGCAAGGGCTAGGTCCCCTGGACCGGCGCGAAGCGGTCTTCGCTCTGTTGAGCGAAACGCAACTGACTGCGCTTAGCCCCGAGACCCGGGCGAAACTAGCTTTCTATCGGTTTCCGCGTCTACATGATCAGCCGGACTGGAGCATTGGGAGCGCGCACTACCTTGCTCTTTCTAAAAGAACTCGAAACGCCTCCGCCGCAAAACTCCTTTTTGAGTACCTCGTCGATCCCGGGACCACAAGCCGGCTGAGCGCAGCCACCGGACGCCCGTTCTTTTCATGGGACACTCCGGCCGTCGAAGCCCCGATTGTCATCAACTCATGGTCAACGCTTGCAAATACCCTGGATTTCCAAGATATAGCTGAAGCTCTCGTTCGGGTCCCGGTGCGGAAGAGGTAACCGTCACCATAACCACTCGATAGCGCAGAAGGGTCTTCCACGCCGCTTGATATCCGATACCCGCCCTTCGGGAACTCGTTCCCGAAGGGCGCTTGTCCGCCGAGTATCGTGTTAAGGCCCTGGATCGTAATCCTCCGTAGGAGCTTGTGGACCTCCGCTTGAACCCTGAATCACGTAGACAGGACTGTAGTTACCGGCTTTGTCAAATAATGCATACCAACGCAAGGCTGTATTGCCGTTTCCTCCCATTCCCAAATCACCAAAGCCGGTATCACCCCCAAAAGTGACCGGATTCCCGTCATAGAAGGTGGAATCCTCAGAAAGGACATCGACAACGGCAGAGTTGACCGGGTTTGTCCAGTCTCTCGGGTGCAAATCCACAGGATCGGTATCAACGACCACAACGCCGGCTATGAACACGTCATCATAGCCATCGACACTGAGCTTGGACCCACCACCACCAAGAGCGGTAACGGAGGTATGGACAGGCCGTGTCCTGTCGACATAGAACCCATACGGGTTTTCTCCGGGGGCCGGTTTGACCGTAGTTCCACCGAGAGAGTCGATTCCCCGGACCTGGAAGTAGTACAGGCCCTCCGCCAACGCATTGGTATCGATCGGCAGGTCGAACGACCAAGCGGTCGTCACGTTGGCATCCACCAGGCCGACGCCGCCCACCTCATCATACGTGCCGGGGACATAGGCCCAGGTCGACCAGGCTTCACCATTCTGCTGGTAGCGGTATTGCACGTATGCACCGCTGGAACTGGATGTGATGTTGCCGCTGATGGTCTGGTCGGTACGATAGGCATGCCGCTTGGTACCGTCCCAAGCCGAGTTGCCCGTATTCGTATCCCATACGTTGACCACCGGCGGGTTTGCCGCAATGAAGAACTTGACCGGCCCAATCTCTTTCCAATTGTAACTTGTTTCCGCATAGTTGGCCGGATCCGTCACATCGGTCAGATTAGGCGAGTTGATATCCAGAGCCCTGAAGTACATATGGTAGGCGCCGTCCGGAAGATCCAGATTGTAGGACCAGTTGATGAAGAATGCATCGGTAACCGTCGGCAATATGGTCCAGGTGGCGGCAGCCGGGTCGAAACCGACGGCTCCCACAACTATTTGCAGTGAGTTGCCGGCAACTTTGTCGTCGTCTGTGATGTAGCCTGTGATGACCGGGCTCGAGAGGGTGTTCTCGCCTGCAGCCGGGTTGTCGGTTTCGGTCAGATTGGTCAATGTGACCACAGGTCTGTCGGACTCCTGGTCAAGATTCATCAAGAGCCCGACGGCGTCTGAGAAGTTGCCCGCTTTGTCCATGGTCTTGGCGATCAAACGGTACCAGCCCTGCGGCGTCTCCGCGAGCGTGTCGAAGTCATAATACCAGGAGTAGCTTCCCGTCACCGTTCTATCCCACTCGGCGAGATCCCCCGGAGCTTGGGAGAGATCTTCCGGATCCTGGTTGTTGGCGGGGCCGATCCAGAGGTAGACCTTCTCTATCGGGTTCTCCTCCTCGACCTGGCCGCGTATCCGGACGGTCTGGTTCACCGTCGCTGACTCGGTTATGAACGAAGTAACCGGCGCGTTGGTATCTATGACGATTGAGATAAAGGCCGCGGTGACTTTGCCTGCATTATCAGTAGCACGGTAACTCAGCGTCCGCGTACCGTCGAGATCGTTGTCAGGCACGGTAATCGCCCGTACGTAGAGTCCCTCCGAAAGGGTCGCGGGCAGCCAGTCTCCGCTGTCAATCCGGACATCAACACCATCGATTCCGCTAGCATCGGTAGCGTCCAAGCTTATGGTAAAGTCGTTGTTGATAAAACTTCCGTTAAAGTTTTCGGTGATCGATCGCGGATCCCCGCCGTACCGGTCCTCCACCCCAATCTCTGAGATAGAGATATCCGGAGGCGCAACGTCTATTCTAAAATCGATGACCGCGGACTCGCGGTAGTTGAACGGCGTATCTCCGGTAGCGGTGAAGCCTGTGTCAAGCGCTCGGATCTGTAATTTGTACGGTCCGTCGGCGAGCGAAGACAAATCGTGTTCAAAGAAGACGCTTCGCCCGGAAACGTCGGCAGGACTGCTCACGTCAATGTAGCCGTCGTCGGTGCCGTCTACATAGGCCCATTCTGCTGCGGTAGCCACACGGATTTGAATTGCATCAAGCCCGTCGTCGTCTACCACCGAACCAACCGCTTTTGCTCCCGCGCCGAGAAGCTGATCCGCAGTAGGCGCGGAAATGCTCAAAACAGGCCTGTCACTTCCCTGGTTGATGGTAAACAAGAGAGCTTCCGG
>CAZHXC010000366.1:0-4105 GCA_964536145.1 uncultured Spirochaetales bacterium
CGTGAAGCCTGGCTTGAGGAACTCGACGGACACAAGGAGTTTTTTGTCCAATTCGGCAAACGCCTGCCTGTGGAATTATGGCAGCAGTATCAGCGGATGTGCAGACGGTTCGGCCTGGATGACGAAATCCCCGTCAGTTGACCTACCGTTGCGGTCACCCGTCTAAACTCACATTTTAGAGCGCATGGCAGGCGATCATCTCCCCATTTCTTGCGTTGAGTTCCCCGCGGAGCAGTAGCCAGATAAGACCTGATTTCATCTTGTACGGCGTGCTCTTTTTATTTTTCTTGCCGTCAATCTTCGTATAGACTCGTTTAGCATTATTGATGGAATTGCCAAACGATCGTTTTCCCGTTTTCTTTGCTCTATTTCGGTTCGTATAACTATTTCAAGAGGCCAAATAATGTGCATATCGACACCTCATTGAAGCAATCTCCTAAAGGATTTAGTATACTGTTTTCCAGGGCCGGCTGTAAGGCCGGCGCTAACGTTACGGCTTTTTTTCACGAAAAGCGACAACGTATCCTCCTGTTTTTTTAGACCAGCAGGAATTCCGATATGATGACCACAGCTACCGGTAGCCCTTCGCGTCGTTTCGCCAGGCGTTTGCTGCCGGCATGATAACCCCGGTAATACCAGCTCGCTCAGTTCATCGTTTCCAAATCTGTCAATCGCCGCCATTGCTATTTTCTTGCTATCAAGATCCATCCCAACATGAAGTATTCTTTCTCCGTTTATTTTCGTGCCTCCTGTGTGTTGTATGTGGTAAGACGGTACGCGCCAAGTCCACGATGTTGCAGCCGCAGGAGGTACATCATATCGACTCAATGCGCGCCGTAATATCGACTCCCCTGAAAAAAGCGACCCCATGAAGACGGTCATTGGCGGAAATTGTCGGCGCTTGGAGTCGATTTCCGTCCGTTGCCGACGAGAAATAATCATAGTCTACTATAAAGCAGGGCTTCCACCGTGTGATTGCGCTTCCGGAAGCTCTTGTCCGGCTCGTTTCATCCCGTCATCTCCGGTTTCTATGCCGGTTGCAGGTTCGGTGGACTGCTTTGGGCAAAGAGGTAGCGCGCAATTCTCCTGACGTTCACCATCGCGGCGCTCAATACCGTCATCGTCGTGATCCGAGATTTTCCCCGCACCGGCATCTTGCACAGATGCCCGCCGAACGGATGAATCACGCTTCGTACCGTGCTCTCCACCGACGCACGTCGATTCGTTGTTTCCGTTCCGCTTTCGGCGAACGTCCGCCGTTGCTGCGCTACACGGATCGTCGTGTCGGTGAAGCGGAGCACCCGTACCGGTCGTTTCTTTAAGGGACGAGCCGGGCATCGATCGGCGAACGGACACTGCTCACACACCTCAGTATCGAATCCGGCGCTGTAGCATCCGGGCTTCTTCCCCGACCTCACCTCCGCCACTTGTCCCTGCGGGCAGGTGAGTCCGGTCACGGCCTGTTCGTCGTTGCGCTTGATAGTAAACTCCTCGAATCCGATCGTATCGCCGCCTCGTGGCTTGCCCTTGATCGCACTCGTCTTCAGCTCCACCGACTTCCCGGCAAAAGGCCTCGGCCGACGTTTCTCCGAGGTACCCGCCGTCGGTGATCAGTTCCTTAAGCTCGGTGCGTTCGCACAACCGGTCAAGATCATCGGCAAGCAACTGCTGGTCGTCGGTCGCATTCGGCTCCACACTCACCGCGGTGATCAATTGCAGCTCGTTCTGCGGATCGCAGGTCTCGCTGATATTCGCCACATATCCGCGAGCTGCCTCATTGCCCTTCTTCCGGTAGGTCGCTTCCGGGTCGTCGGGTGACTGGAGCGTGGAACCCGATATCTGTGCCGGTGCTCTCAGTTCGACCTGCTCTTCATTGACCCGGTACTGCTCGTTGAATACCCGTACCAGATCCCCGTACGCCGGGTGTGTTCCGTACGTTTTGGCGAACGTACCGATCATCATGCGCAGATCGAATCCGATCTGCTGCAACCGCCCGTCAACCTCGCTACGGTCGATCCGGTAGCAGTAATGAAGCGAGTCGGTCTTCACATACTCGCCGAAGAGCGCTTGATGTTGCTCCCGCTATTGTTCACCGAGCGCACGGTGAAATCGTCCGATCACCTCCACGAGTAACTGTAGTCGACTCATCCGGCGGATATTACTCTGGATCTGCGTGGAGTCCATCCGCTGCATACCCGTCTTCACTTCGAACCGGCGGACCTGCTCGTCGGTGATCTGTTGCATTGCGCCGGCGATGAGATTGACTCCATGTTCGCGTTCATATTCCACCACCGACGCGCGGAAGTTGTACAGCGTGCGCAGGTCGAAGCAACCTTCGTCCAGTTCGCGTAATCCCAACGCGTGGCGCACCTGCAGATCGAACAGGTAGTGGTCGTAGAGCTCCTCATCACTCCAGCCGTATCCGGACTTCAGCGTATCGAGACCGACCAAAATATTGACCGGAGTGTTCGGCCGAGATTTTATCTCACTATACAGTACCGAAAACGCCGACTCGTCGATCCGGCAGAACATTTCCTGATAGAAGGTTTCGGCCCACGAGCACCTGAGCCTTTTCTGTGCCTTCGCCGGCAACTGGTCCATGGCGCTGAACATGAGCGACTGCTTGTGTTTGTCGTTCTTCGTGAACACGACGTCCCCCTCCCGAACGGATCGGTGATCCGGGAAAAGAATAGCCTATTATACGCATTAGGTAAATTCCGGAGCCGGGTAAATCTTACCTTTTTTCAGGGGAGTCAATATCTTCATTTTATTACCGCAGTAAACGACTAAAACCTATATATCCGGCACATTTGGCTATTGCTTGGCATATGTATTCAAGGTGACGCCATGGAATTCCTGTCAGACCAGTCTTGACCGTTTGCCGGAGAGCACCTATCATGAGCATCGGAAGAACTTATCCGGAAGGAGTATGAGAATGACAGTGAAACGCGTGCTGCTCGCAACCGCCTTAGTTGCGCTGCTTGGCCTGAGCGGGCTGTGGGCTCAAGAACAAGAAGTGGCGACTGACAACCGTGTCCTCGGTATCGAGGCGGGTTTCCTCGCCGGATATCGACTGGCTGACAGCGAGCTCGTTGTCGGGCAGGGCTTCTCTCTGAACCTGACTGTTGCGCAAAATGTACAGGTCGGTTTTACCACGAACAATCTGCAAGGCGCCGCCGCGGCGGACATGTATGCGTTGTTGAAAATCGCGTATTTCCTCACTCCACAGCTCGGATTCAATATCGCCGTCGGCACCGCAAACCTCGGCGTGCCCGCCCCGCCGGTGACCGCGCCTGCTATTGGCGCCGGTGTTTTCTTCAATGCCTTTACAAACAAATCTACTGATGCCTTCTCAACCGCGCTAAAGTTCAAGCTCGATTATCTCGCAGACACGAATCAGGGGATCGACAGCGGAACCATCGCATTCGGTCTTTCCGCCGTATTCGGACTCTAGTGAGCCGTTGGGAGGCAGTGTGATACGTTTCAATCGGATCTTGTTAGCCGTTGCCGCACTCCTCGCCTTTTCAGCAACCTTTGCGGTTGCGCAAGACGCGGACAACGGCATACTCGGCATCGAAAATGGCATTAATTTCGGATACAGCCTCAACACGTCAGATATCGGAAGCGGTCAGGAACTCGGCATACACCTCACTGTTGCCGACAACACCCAGGCAGGCTTTGTGATCATTACCGGCGACGGAACTAACTACCCCAGTTTCTCCATGCTGCGGATTCAATACTTCCTAGGCCCACGAGTCGGGTTGTCGTTAGCCGTCGGCAAGACCGGCGCCGGACCGCCGCCGTTAGCGAACATTGCTACCGGAGCGGGAATGTTTCTCAACGTCTTTCGTAGGGACTTTGCCGATACAATCACCGCGGTGCTGAAGGTGAAAATGGAGTATCTCGTTGACCTGACCCTGGGAATCGATCAGGGACTCATCTCTGTGGGAATCTCCGGAAAGATAGGACTGTAGGGCACATCGAAAAACCCACATTTCGTACGAGCATCAAGAACGTGAGTCATTACACATAGGGGTTTTTCGTATGTGTGGGATGCCAACGCGGCAGTAAATAGAGGTGCCCTACAGTTTTCCGGCGGCCGCAA
>CAZHXC010000367.1:0-2420 GCA_964536145.1 uncultured Spirochaetales bacterium
CTCCCTACCTTCCTCGCGGACCTGTTGGAGTTCCTTGGTGCCGATTACCACTTCAGCAATTTTGAGAAGGGGCTCATCGATCTGCGGGATGTAGTCTATTTCCTGAGCCTGGTGACGATCGCCCTGTTTAGCACCTATATCGTCACGCGGGAAAGGCAGTAAGGAGAAACATATGAAGTTTTCAGGCAACAAGTGGATACCATTTATTCTCACGGTGATAGTCATCGTGCTCCTGAACGTGGCGGCAAGCACATTGCCTTTCAGAGCCGATCTCACGAGAAACGGTGTTTACTCTCTATCGGAAGCGAGTAAAGAAGCGGTCAGCACGCTCGAGGAGCCCCTTACCATAAAGGCGTTTCTTTCGGAGTCTTTGAGCCCACCGTACAACAACACCGAGCAGACCCTTCGCGATCTGCTTGAGGAATACTCCATAGAGGCTAACCGCTATTTCAACTATTCGATCATCTCCATCCCTTCAAAGGAGAAGCTCGATAGCGGCGAAGGCAGTGAAGCTGAGGATGAAGCAAACAAGTACCGGATCTTTCCAATTCAGATCCAGACCGTAGAACAGGATGAGGTCAAGCTGCAATCGGTCTACATGGGAGTTGCGTTTATCCACGGTGATATGATCGAGACGATTCCCGCGCTTACAAACACCAGCAACCTCGAGTATCAGATCACCGGAATCATCAACGAGATGGGGAGAAAGATAAGTGCGCTGTTGAGCATGAAAGAAGACATTCAGGTCACCCTCTACCTCTCTGAGAATATGATGGAAGTCAATTCCGCCTTTGCCGATCGACGAGAGGGCCTCGAGACAGCGGTAGACGAGTTGAATGAGCAATACTACGGCCGGCTGGAGTTCGAAGTAGTCGATCCGGTGGCCGCCGGTGGAGAGGACGTTATTGAGAATGAGTACGGGGTGAGTCCCCTGAATCTTTCTCGACAGACGGATGCCGGGACGGAGAGCGAAAAGGGATACGCCGCTCTGGTAATCACGCACCAGGGCAGGAACTACACCCAGAACCTGATGTCACGTGGCATCTTTGGATGGCAGGTGCGGGATATGGACTCCCTTAAACAGACTATCGAGGATGTCACCGAAACAATCATCGGTACCAACGAAGAACTCGGTTTTGCATCGGGCTACGGCATGCCGTCTCTCGGTGGTCAGGAGAACAACCGTGCTCCGGCTTCTTCGATCACGCCGGAGCTCAGCAATTTCAACACCCTGATGTCCAGGGAGTACACGCTCGAGACTGTCTCGTTACCTGAAAACGACATCCCTGAAGGATTGGGCTGTCTTGTAATTGCGGGTCCTGCCGAAGAGCTCTCGGATTACGATCTGTACAAGATCGATCAATTCCTTCTGAAAGGCGGTTCTCTCGCTCTTTTTCTCGATCCCTTTAGCGTATTTATGGCGCAGTCACAGCAATTTGGTCAGCAACAACAGCCCCAGTATATACCCAGGGAAACGGGTCTCGAGGATATGCTTGCGCACTACGGTGTCGACTTGAAGCAGGCCTATGTGCTCGATGAGCAGAGTTTCACCCAACGGCAGCGAACCTCAAGCGGAAGTATCGTGGAAACACCGGTGTACTACGCTCCAATAATCTCCGAAGAAAGGATCAGCGACGAGCTGGAAATACTGCAAAACATCCCTGAGCTCGTGCTGTTGTACACCGCTCCCCTCGAGCTCAACAACAACCTCCGGGACGAAACCTCGGCAATTCCCGTCATTACCTCTTCTGCCGATTCATGGGTCATGGAGGAAGATATCAATCTCGCATACCCGCAACTCTTGGAACCGCCGGAGGATGATATGCAGAGCTCACAGGTTCTCGCGTATCTATTGGAAGGAGAGTTTGAGAGCTACTTCTCATCGAAAGCCGTGCCGCAACCGCCGGAGCCTGAGGAAGGAGAGGTGGAACAGCCGGATGATGCTGCTTCGAAAGAGGTCATTGCACGGGATGCTGTAGAACTGCAGGAAACCATGAGGGAAAGCGGAGCCGGCAAGATCTTTGTAATGGGATCTTCGGCGGTCCTCGGGAGCAATGTGCTCGACACAGAAGGCCAGTCCGGAAACAGCCTCTTTTTCATGAACATGTTCGATTACTTAAACGGCAGAGAGGATTACGCCGTCATGAGAACAAAGGGCGTTAATTACGCCCCAATCAGAGAGGACATCTCCGCACAGACCAAGTCATTCGTAAAGACTTTCAATATTGCGGTAATGCCGGCTCTTGTTGTGGTGGCCGGAGTGCTCGTCTGGGCGGGGAGAATGAGACGCAAAAAACGGATAGAACTCTACTTCTTGAAGAGGGGTGAACATGCCGAATAAGGGAAAGAAAACCAGACGCATGATTATCATGTACTCAAGCTTTGCGGTTGTTCTCGTCGCACTGGTACTCTATATTGCG
>CAZHXC010000367.1:2430-4091 GCA_964536145.1 uncultured Spirochaetales bacterium
TTGCGCTCAGGCGATCCGACAGGATCCAGTACGGCCTGCCGGAAATACCTGATGTTGCAGCTTCCGAAATCGACACGATAGAGGTGCGGACTGAAGGCGGCGAAGACCTCCGTCTGCGGCGAGAAGGCTCGTCCTGGGCAATCGAGCCGGAAGGCTACAGGGCGGATAAGGAAGCTGTAGAGGCGATGCTCGAGGCATTCAGCAACCTCACCGTTACAGATCTTATCTCCACCTCCGGTTACTATGAAAAATATGAGCTCGACACGGCAAACAAGCTGACGGTTAGCGCCTCCGGTGACGGTGAAGTCCTTCTGACCTTTGATCTCGGCAAGAGGGCGCCTTCCTACAATCATACCTATATCTCTTTTGACGACGGAAACGTGTATCACGCCGCGACTGATCTACGCCGGGTTTTTGAAAAAGAACCCGATGGTATGCGAGATCAGCAGGTGATGGCATTTGCCAAAGAAGAGATCGTACGGATTGATGCGGTGCGGCCTGAGAGCCAGGTTAGTCTGACAAAGGAAGCCACAATGGTTGGCTCAGATGATGCTTCAAAACCGCAGACTGTCACCTGGATGAGCTCCCGGGGAGATGTGTGGGAAACCGAAGTGGTGGATGAGTTCTTAAGCAGGCTCGATGATCTCACCGCAACCGAGTTTGCCGAAACACCGAGCCCCCAGGATGTTGAGCCGCTTATTGCGATCACGCTGCACGGCCAGGAAGAGCATACGCTCCAACTGCTCGCGGAAGAGGAAGAGGGCTACCTTGCAAGAAGTTCCTATACACCGTACGAGTTCTATATTTCGAGCTGGCAGGGTGAAAATATCCTGGAAACCTTCTCACTTGGAGAAGCTGCGGAATAGGCTTTTGTGCGGGGTAGCGCCGAGGTAGCATCAGCCTGCGGCCGTAAGGCCTTGCCTCGCCCGCAAGCGGCATCAACCGAGCCTGTAAAACCGTTTTACCGGTTGCCTCTTGAGAATCATATCGCTGATTCCGTTCGCGTTGAGACCGCACAGGCTCAACAGCTCCACTCTCGTCCCTCTCGCGTCGAACACTTCCGGGATTCCGCGTATCTGTACCGATGGGAACCGTCGTCCGGCGCCGTCGTTTGAGTTGCCGTTGCCTGAGGTGATACTCTTCCCTGCCGCCGCTACCGCGGCGAGCAGCATCTCCCCGGCGCCGCCGGTCTGAACACCTTCCTCGATAACCAGTACAGACTCATAGCCTGCAAGAAGATTGAGGTAAAAGGCCTGATCAAACGGTTTGATAAATCTGAGGTTGTAGACGTCGGTTGCCACACCCTTATCAGCTAAGAGACCCGCCGCGGCCATCGCCTCTCGCACCAGGCCACCTGTAGTGAGAATGAGGTGCTCTCCACCGGTTTGTCTTACAAAAGCCCCACGCCCGATTTCGATAGGCGGACATACGGCTCCTTCCGAATTCTCAAAACACGCCGCTTTGGGATAACGGATGAGTGAGGGCCCATCGAGGGAAAGACAAAAGGAAATCATCAGATCGAGCTCATCAGCGGAGGAAGGGCTCAAAATCGTCATACCCGGCGCCGCCCGCAGCAATGCCATATCGTAGGAACCCTGGTGTGTCTCCCCATCCCCGCCAACAAGCCCGGCTCTGTCTGCAGCGATAATCACCGGTAAACG
>CAZHXC010000368.1:0-4073 GCA_964536145.1 uncultured Spirochaetales bacterium
GGCTGTGATGCCGCAGTCCACCTCGCCGCGGTTTCTTCCTGGAACGATATGGGCTCGAGCCTCTTTGAAGAGGTCAACGTCACCGGGTCAACAAATCTCTTTGAGGCGTGCAAAACCGCCGGTAACCTCCGGTGCGTCTTTGTCTCGAGTGTTGCTGCGGTAAACGGATCAAGGCGGCCGGTTCTCTTTGATGAGAGCTCCCCGTTCGAGCTCGCTCAATCGTCGCTCCGCTACGCGGTATCAAAGCACAAAGCCGAACTGTCGGCCGGCGCATATGTCGCCTCAGGCGTGCCGATAGTTATCGTCAATCCCGTTGAAGTATACGGCCCGGATGATACCGAGCTCGTCTCCGCCGGGAATATACTCGATGTGCTGAAAAGCTACCCTGCGTTTGCCTGTAAAGGAGGGACCGGGATTGCCCACGTGGATGATGTGGCCGACGGTATTGTAAAGGCGTTGAAACACGGCGTTCCGGGTGAACGGTATATCCTTGGTGGTGATAATCTCACCATAGAAGAAATCGTCAGGTTGATTCTGCAGATAGCCGGTCAGAAAAAACCGGTAGTGAGGCTGCCGAACCGGCTCTTGCGTATCTCCATGCGTGCGATAAAAAACATCGGACTTACTCCGCCGCTCTCGCCGGAAGTGCTCGAATACGCGACGCGCTACTTCTTTATGGATACACAGAAAGCCGTGCGGGAGCTCGGATACCGCACCCGCCCGGCGAGGGATGTTTTGGCCCCGGTGATAAAGTGGTTGCGCGAAGCAAGGTACGTGTAGCTAGCGGGCGCTCAATCGGCTCAATTGGCCACAGCGAGATTTTCGGCCAGCGGAAAGGTAAACGCATCCTTTTTCAGGTAAATCGACATGGCAAAATCGAAGAGCGCTCTGTTACCAATTGGTGTTATTTCGATGGGGGTGACAAAGAAGTTGGCAAACGCCGCTTTTACCGAGGCAAAGAAGCCGTCCGGGGATTCTGAATTACCCAGGGAGGCGAGTTTTGCTTTCATGTGCGGCGGCTCGCCGTTCTCAGGCCTTTGGAATGAGAGTGAGCTCACCCTCGCTTGGAAGGAGTTGTAGCGGTTTTCGTACTTATAGACGCCGTCAACCGGGTCAACGGAGTACATGCCGATGGTGACCGGGCTCTTTTCTCCCCGGTCTGCAAAGTTGACGGTAAAAGTAGTAATAACGGGAAACAACCCGCCGGTCTCTCCCTCAATCTCGAGGGAGCCGAACCCGTTCCCCTCAAATCGCAAAAAATCGAGATGTCTCGTCGTTCCCGGCTCATCGAGGTCCCGAGTATTCACCGCTATCACATCCTCAGGGTTGAACTGATACAGAAAGTGCCCGCTCCCGGCGATGGTAATATCACAGTGCAGGCTGAAACTGTTGCCCTTTGTACGGAGCTCGTAATCGGTTATCCAGGCGGACTGGGTGTTTTCTTCGCTCTTAATAAGTGTCACCCGTGCCGGTGAGGTGAGCGGGACAAAGTACATGAACACGTCTATGGGGTTTTTTATTGCAGATGAATCACTATAGGACAAATGCGCCGTGGGGCCGGTGGTGGGCGTTTCTCCAACGGCGCCGTGCAGGCCTAAAAGGAGTAACCCGATTGCGAGATAGAGCTTCATCTAGCTAATTTACACATAAAGCGGCCGGCATATCCAGCGGCGCTTAAGCCTTTACACACCGCGCGCTACTTTGACCGCGGGTAGACCCCTCCACACCCGTTGTACATCTCAAACAGTTGTGCTCTGATCGTCTCCCACCGCATTGTCAAGCTGCTCTGAAAAGCGTTCTCCGCCATGCGTTGATACACATCGGGATGTTCCAACAGGAAGATGATTCTCTCCACGTAGTGGTCAACATCAAAGGCCCGGCACACATAGCCTGATACCCCGTCTCCCACCAGGTCCTGAGCGCCGCCAAGATCGGAGATAATCGGCGGTACTCCCGATCCCATCGCTTCAAGCACCACATTGCCAAAAGTTTCGGTGGTAGATGGAAAGAGAAAGAGAAAGGAAGATGCGTACACTTCGCCCAATTCCGTATTGTCCAGCTTTCCGGTGAAGATGCAATCAGGCATATTGTCGTGGAGTTTTTTCTCCGCGGGGCCTGATCCGGCAACGGCGAATTGCAGCTCCGGGTGCTTATGTAATCTGTTATATATTTCGATCAACGTTGTCAGGTTTTTCTCTTCCACCAATCGTGAGACAAAGAGGATGACTCTTTTGCTCCGGCTCACACCAAAATGGGTCTTGAAGTAAGCGTTTTTCAGGTCTGGAGAAAAGACCTTAGCGTCAAGCCCACGCTGCCACAGCTTGACTTTGTGCCTGCGGACACCGTTATCGATCAGAAACGATCGTGTAGTGACCGATGGCACGAGAACGATATTGCAGAGATTATAGAGCGTCCTGCCGTAGAGAACCGCCAGCGAGCGGAGCAACTTTGCGACCATCTTCGACATCCGCAGGTAGTACTCCTGGTATGATAAAAAATCAGTATGATAGCTTGCAACAACATATTTCTTTCTTAGCTTGCCGTAGATGGCGGCGTACCAACCGAGGAGTGTGGGAGCTATGAAGTGGACAACATCAGGGTTGAATTTTTGTAGCTCTTTCTTGAGCCGGCTCGAGAAAAACGGGAGACAGAGCGGGTACTCCCTGTAGCCCGGCATCGGCGTCTTGCGGACTCCTATGACCTTTTCCCGTGAGTAGCTTGGAGGAAGGGCGGTGAAGAACCGGATGTCAATTTCTTCAGGAATATGAGAGAATACATTGGCCAACGTTCGGGTGACACCATCGAGGTTGTCTTGCATGACGTCGGCAAACAATGCTACTTTCAATTTTTTCATGGTTTTGAGCGGATGCTATCATTTATCGTCTCGCTGCATCAATAAAATGAGGATCTTGGTTATGATGAGGACCTTTTTCACGGTGGCGCTCTTTCTCTCAGCGCTCAATCTCTTTGCCTTTGACAATATCGTCCCTGAAAGCCCGATATACGATGACCTCTACTTCCTGCTGAACCGCGGTGTGGTCTCCGGTATCGATATTGCTCAGAAGCCGCTCAACCGGTTGGATGTGGCAAAGGCTCTCCAAAGGATAGAAGGAAAAGATCTTGGCACCCGTGAGTCCTGGACCCTCGACCGCCTGCAGGATGAGCTTACCGCGGAGCTGACGTTTCTTGAAAACGACAATGAGTACATCTTTACGCCAAAGTTTGACCTTGATGCAGCATATCACGTCGATGATGGTGATCTAAGCTCATCGTATTTCCGTACCCACGCGCATCTCAAAGGCTATTTTTCATTATTCGGGAAGCTCAACTTTGTCAGTGATTTCAACGCAAACCAGAACATGCAGGATGACCCGCTCTATTGGGGCAATACCGATGCGGGCTTTGGGTTCTACACCAATGAGAGCTACGTCGAATACAACTCGCAGTTTATCGATGTGAAGTTTGGGCGGGATTACTACACCTGGGGCCCCGCGCGGAAGGACAATCTCATCCTGTCGGCAAACTCACCGCCGCTCGATATCCTGACATTTGGCATGGACTACAAGATAGTCCATTTCTCATCGTTCTTTTCCACACTCAGTGATTACGCGGGCTCACGGCGCTATCTTGCGGGAACCAGGCTCCAGGTAAACCTGCTCAATGATAAGCTCATGCTTGCGGCCAATCAGGTGAACATATGGCGGGCGGAGGAGCAGACCTTCGATTTCAACTTCACCAACCCGATGACCTTCAAATACTGGCTGCGCACGAACGGGGAGGGAGAGTCGAATATCCTCTATTCTTTTGACGCCTATTGGATCACGCCGTTTCACAACCGGCTCTTCCTCGAGCTCCTCATCGATGATGTCCAGTACATGAAGAAGAAACCGGGTGATCTCGAGCCCAACGAGCTCGGAATAACAATCGGTCTCGAGAACTCCTACATCCCGTTCGTCCCGGGTCTGGAAGTCAATCTCGATTATACCGCCATTACCAACAGAACCTACAATACCGTTAGGGAAGCCCAAAAGTACATCCACAAGAACAAGAGTATGGGGCATGGCCTGGGGAAC
>CAZHXC010000369.1:0-3626 GCA_964536145.1 uncultured Spirochaetales bacterium
CGTGTTTCCCAGCCACTCTTGGCCAGAGGTCTTTCCGGAGGCTCTGGAACTGGTTGCCAGTCGCAAGTTGGACGTTCGGCCAATGTTGACTCACTTTTACCCGGTAGACCAAGCGATCCGGGCCTTTGAGGTTGCTGACAAGCGACTGGAGAACTCGATTCGTGTAATTATCGAGTTCTAGGTCAGCAACTTTTTTCTGCAGCGGTATCACCCTGGGAACTGCCAATTCCCACGGTGACCGTTCATCACAAAAAGGAGGAACGATGACCGTCGATGTACACCTACACCTAGGACATGATGTGGTCTATGACCATACGTTTACCGAGCAAGAGCTGCTTTTAGCGATGGACACGCATGGAGTCCATGTGGGCATCGTACAGCCCTTTGTTGTTCCTCCGCTACACGAGCCGCAGCGGGCGATTCACGACGAGATCTACTCTCTCACCCAGAAGTATCCTGGCCGTTTCTATGGTATGGCCAGCCTAAACACCCACTGTGGGGAGGAGTTCTATCGTGCTGAGATGCAGCGCTGCGTGACGAAGCTTGGTTTTCGAGGGCTAAAGGTACATCCGGTCGCTCATGCCACCAATCTCAACAGCCGCGACGGGCGCATGGCGTTTGAGGTTGCACGAGAACTCAACATACCCATCATGATCCATACCGGTACGGACAACTTCGCAGCACCTACCCGGTTGTTCTACTTGGCTCGCGAGTTCAAGGACATTCCGGTGGTCATGGCCCATGCCGGCGGCGGCTGGTTCTTTGATGCTATACTCGTGGCCAAAGAGAACGACAACGTCTTCATGGACATGTCCTGGTGCCCCCCGCAGTGGTGTCAGCGCTTTGTCAAAGAGCTCGGCGCCTCACGTCTCATGCTCGCCACCGATCATCCCGGCAACGTACCGGTGGAACTGCACAAATGGCGCACGTTAGGCCTTTCGCCCAATGATCTTGAATGGGTGCTGGGCCGGACAGCTGCCGGAGTTTACGGCATTCCCTGGGTGGACTAAGGAAGTCGGCGAAGCGCCCACCCTTGGTGTCAGCTGTAAGGCGCTTTGGCGTGGGTGTTGTTCGGCGGGTTTGCGGCAGATGCTCAAACCTATCGTCTGCGGAAGAACTATGAAGCAACGCAACTCCGGTTTCAGGAGGAATTGAGGGAACAATCCGTGAACGGACTGCAGATCTCGAAGCGGCAAACTGCAAGTTATCTGAAGTGTCCGTTACCGATGCGCTGACCGGACTATACAACAACCGGGGAGAGCAGCAAAGAAGAGAAAAGGAGCCTGACACGTATCTCGATATAAACGGCCATGGTCAGGAAGGCTGTGTGATTTCCGCACTCTATCTGGATTTGGATAATTTCAAGTGCTGTAACGATACCTTTGGCCATGATTAGGGCGATCGGTAGCAAAAGAAAACAGCCGACTTGCTCCGGGAGAATACATGCGGATACTGGATGCTATAGCCCGCTACGTTGAAGCCGACATTGGGTTATCCGTCTCGCCGGTATCGTGCCGGGCGCTATGGGGTGATGGTGAACAAAGGGACCACCCCAAAAGGTGACGAATAGAACTACACCCGGAGGGACACTTCAGCTATTCGCCGTATATCGTCCAACGGTTTCGCCCTTTCAATTTTGATTCATACAGGGCGGAGTCAGCTTTCTTGATCACCTGTTCGAGACTTTCACCGCCGGCATATGCCGCGATTCCAATGCTGAGGGTGCAGGGGACGTGTCTGTCCGCCAGAGCTTCCGAAAGGCGGCGGGCTAAAGCGGTGGCATCTTCGGTCGTCGATTCGAGCATGATAACGAACTCGTCCCCTCCCCAGCGGGCGATGATATCATCGGGCCGGATGCTCTGCTGCATTATCCGGACGATCTCTACAAGCACAGCATCACCTGCGTTGTGCCCCCTGCTATCGTTGATCGCTTTGAAGTGGTCCACATCGGCCATAATAAATGAAAGGGGGACCTGGTACCGTTCGAAACGGGAAACTCCCATGGTAAAGTGCCGTTCCAATTCCCGCCGGTTCGCCGCGCCGGTGAGCTCATCGGTTATGGCCAGATGTTCAAGACGTTTCTGGAAAAAATTTATCGTCAAAGCAGAAATCAGGATAATAACAACCGAGGTACCGAGACCGATGAATATGGTGCGCCATAGATTTGTACGAACCGGCGCTAAAGCCGCCCGTTCATCCTGCTCCACCAACAAAAACCAGTCGATTTCCGGAATATACCGTGAAGTGATGAGAACTCGATGATGAGATTTTTCGTATGCCGCGTCCAGCGGTTCGTCCGTTCCGGAGAGCAGTTCATTCGCAATCGATTGTATACCCGGTTCATCCAAAATGGAGACCGATTCGATTTTGGAATTATCGGAGTGGGCCTGGATGACCCCGTCATGATCGATAAAGTAGATTCGTCTGTCGTATTTTTCCTGCTGCCGGAGCAGGAAATCGGAGAACCCTTCCATTTCTATA
Organism: uncultured Spirochaetales bacterium; assembly: GCA_964536145.1. Lineage (GTDB taxonomy): Bacteria > Spirochaetota > Spirochaetia > ARS1246 > ARS1246 > JAFGHN01. The sequence continues at coordinate 2,482 of CAZHXC010000369.1, forward strand.
CCCACACCGGTTACGCCGAGAAGATTTCCCGAATAATCTTCCACTCTGAAATTGATAAAGATGGTAAGCTTGTTCATGGATGCTTCGTCTGTATCAACATCGAGTTCATACTTTTTGCCCGAAGCGATAAAATCGTAAAACCAGATGTCATGCGCGTCCTGCGGGCTGATCTGTTTTAAGACGCCGGAATGGTGATAGTAGTTATTGCTTACAGTGGATACAAAAAAAGTGGAGAAATAGCGGTAAGCTTCATGAATCTCCCGCAAATACTGGAGAATTGCACCGGTGTCTTTTTCCCCGGCAATTGCCCAGTTTCTTAAGAATGAATCTGTCGCCATCATGGAAGCGATATTCAGTGCCGGGATAAAATCGTTCTGGATTTCAGAATAGATGTTTTCCCGTAACAGCGGCAGGGATGAAGATCGGATTTCCTCGTTGATCGATTTCTTTGCCGTATTGTAGTTGAAGATGCTCACCGACACGAACGCCACTACCAACACAACGCTTACGATGAGGATGAGTCTCCCGGATTGACGCATGCGCGCATTATAATAGGGTGGGGGCCGGACTACAATGCAGGGCGGTTCAGCGTTCCCAGTCGCACAAATGTGTGTTGATACGCTTCCGGATGTGGTTGATGTCGCGCGAGGGAAACGTCCATGGCAGGCCACTTGAAAACATCGGTGTGAAAAATTTATTATCCATCCCGTGCCCAAGATCGCCCCAACACTCACTTTCCTTTTTATAGCATTACTTTCTATAACCGCAGAAGAAATCGTTCTGGAAGGGAACGAAATGCGGTACCGGCTCAACGATTCTCTCGAGTACTATACCGATACGGATGGTGAACTGACGGCTGACGAAGTCTCTACCAGGAAAGAAGCTTTCAAGCCCTTTGCCGGCGGTGTAAGCCAGGTTCCCCGCAGCGGGGTAATGTGGCTTTCTGTAACGCTACATAACACAAGCACCATTCCCGGTTGGATCATCAAGAACGACATGAATGTTGAGTTGATGGAACTCTATCTCAGAGAATCAGGCGAGTGGCGTCTACAGCAGCGCTCCGGTAACCTGGTCCCTTTTTCTGAACGCAGCTTACGCACACTGTATCCGGCATTTGAACTGAATGTTCCGACAGGCACCCGGCG
>CAZHXC010000369.1:3636-4052 GCA_964536145.1 uncultured Spirochaetales bacterium
GTCTGACCTGCAGTCTTCGAGCGTTCAGTTGTCAATTGTAGCGAGGGACCGGTTTAGCAACGATTATGCCGAGCATACCTTGTTTCTGGGGCTTGCATTCGGCTTCTTTGCCGCGCTCATCATCTATAACTTGATTGTTTTCTTCTTCAATAAGGAACGTACCTACCTGCTCTATGCTCTCTATATGACGGCGTTCTTCTTCAATCAATTTGCACAGGAGCGATTGTTTTCGCTGTATATACAGCCCGGGCAGCCATACGGTTTTTTTTGGTTTATCCTCTTTGGCTCGGCAACTGCCGCTCTAGGCATCGAGTTCTTCAGGGTGTTTATCGGGACCCATGAGAAGATGCCCCGGCTCGATTTTACCATGCGGATAATAAGAAGCCTGGCGGTGCTGCTTGGTCTCTCTTCATTTT
>CAZHXC010000370.1:0-4045 GCA_964536145.1 uncultured Spirochaetales bacterium
TGCCAACTTCCTTTCCCTTGATGTCCCACAGTGCGAGGTCGACGGCGGAGGTGATCGACGTGCCGAAACCTCGCGACCCGAAGTAGGTGAACTGCCGATAGATCTTGTGCCAGAGCCGATCGACATCTACGGGATCCTCACCGATGAGCAGATCACGGATCTCTTCGAGTCCCGTCCTACAGATGAACGCGACGTTCTTTTGGGCCGCCCCCGCCTCACCCCAGCCGGTTATGCCGGCATCCGTATCGATTCTAAAATAGGTCCACGTCCCGGGCTCACGTCCGGTGTTGTCGGCGGTAACCGTATAAACCTTCGTGTCGGTGATCTTCATTTCGTTTTTCCTTGCCGATTAGTTTCCCCGCCTGTCAGGATGACGAGGTTACGATAGATCATAGGAGCCGCCAACCGGGCTGTCAAGAAAAACCGACGTGATAATCGCAACTCACAGTCAGCGACCACAGTTACGGATTCAAAGGCACAGGCACCGGACCGCCCGTCGCTGACGATTGCAGCGCTGCCTGGCACAGCTCAACCGCCGCTTTTCCATCGGCGCCGGTTACCGACGGCGTCCTGTTTTCCAGGATGGAATTTATGAACTCCTGTACCATATCGATGTAAGCTTCGAGCCGCACAGGATCAGACGGGTTCATCGGGTCAAGCGGCTGCTGCTCAAAGACGCGTTCCCAGCCCGTGCCGGTTGTCGCGTCAAAGTGCGAGTATCCGTCAACATCGAGCATGCCGCGTTCTCCCACAATCTGGGTTCTGAATTGACTGTGAAGAAAAGCCGGCCCGGGCAGCTCGAGACAGCACCACACCTGCGCCATTGCCCCGTTTTCAAAGTCGATTTGCGCCATCGCGCTCGAGTTTGGGATCTCGTGCTCTCCGTACCGCTTAACCTGAGCAGATATCGATACCGCATCAGCTCCCGCCAGCCATCGCACCATGTCAAAGGCGTGAACGGCAAAACCCATAAAAAGGCCGCCGCTTGCATCCAGGTAAAACGGCCGGTCGCCAACCATCTGAAGGGTATTGTCGAGAGTTTGGAACCCGCAATAGCGAATCTGCCGCACCGCACCGATTCGCCCGTCGCTGATCCACTGTTTGGCCAACTGATGCGCCCGCCTGAAACGCTGGCTCTGAACAACCATCAAGGTCACGCCGGCTTCTTCGCAAATCTTCATCATGCCCCCGGCTTGAGATACATCCGGAGCCATCGGCTTTTCTACCAGGATGTGTTTGCCTGCCGCCGCGGCCGGCTGAACTTCTTCGAGATGCGCCATCTCCGGCGTAGTCAAGATCAGTGCGTCCACGTCGGTTCGGGCTATCAGCTCGGGTACGGTGCGAATGTATTCGAGGCCATAGTCGACCGCCAGCTTTGGAGCACGTTTGCCCCCCGCCACGGCCACTGGCTTTGCAGATTCGTTGTATCGCGCCAAGCACTCGGCGTAGGTACGCGCCATGAAACCGGAGCCGACGATGCCGATTCTCAGTTGAACACGATCTTCCATAGGTTCTCTCCTTATAGCAAGCCTGCAGCGATTATCATTCCGCTCCGGGGCGATGGTGTCAACGCCCGGAAGTAGCCGCCCGAGTCAGCGCATGGTGGCGGGAGCGGTGGCGACCGGGCTCGGCCGTAGTGGGGCGCCGGCAGAGTGGTAGTGGCGCCCGAGCATGAAAGCGAGCTTACCGCCTGCAGACGGCAACCGGGCCGTTGTGGATCTTACTGAAGGGTGGTACAACTATTGTGGTAGATCAAAAAAACTCATTTGCTGCCTTGCAGAGGAGACAAGCTCATGACAAATGCATTGAAGGACGCAGCCGACCAACTCAAGATCACGGCCATCAAGGCGCTACAACTCAAGAACGGACAGACACTGGTGAAAGTGGAGACCGATGCCGGTATTCACGGCTACGGCCCATGTCACGGCGTCACCGGCCAGTTCATACGAGAGGCCGTTGCCGGGCTCGAGGGACCACGGAATCCGCATCTCGGTCTTATCGGCAAAGATCCTTTGGCCATCGACGTCCATTTTCACAACATGTTCTACGCCTTTCCGCAACGCGGGGGAGGACGCGTCATGGGCGTGTGGAGCGCCATCGACATCGCACTCTGGGATATCGCCGGCAAAGTGTTGGGACTACCGGTATGCCGTCTGTTGGGCGGTCCGTTCCGTGAGGAGATTGCGCTCTACTCTCACTGTGGCGGTGGTGATTTCTTGAGCAAAGAGGAATGGCGAGACCGCGCCCAGGATATGCAAGATGATCCCTACGGCTTCAAGGCCTATAAGATCGATATCCACCACGTCTTTGGCGGCCACATGCTCGAATACGCACCGAGTATGGGACCACGGGTGGCGCGAGACGTCGCCAAAGCCTACGGTCTTGCCCGGGAGGCTTTGGGTGATGGGATCGACATCATCGTTCATTGCCACAACGAACTGGATCTGCCCACCGCAATAAAGGTGGCCGAGGCGGTGGAGCCGATAAAACCGCTCTACTTCGAGGATCCGATCGCCCCGGAGTTTGGCGATTCATGGCTCGCCCTTCGCAGGACCACCCGGGTACCTATTTTGACCGGTGAGAACATCGAGCTGGCGGAGGGTGCGCTTCCGTTCCTGCAGAACCAGGCTGTCGACAGCCTTCAGCCTGATCTCATCAACTGCGGCGGGATAACCGGTGGCAAACGTATTGCCGACCTTGCTTCGCTCTACCGCATCCCCATCTCCTGCCACAATGTCAGCGGTTATGTACTCAATATGGCCTCATTGCAGCTTTCGGCGGCGGTGTTCAATTGCCCGCTGATGGAGTGCCGGCGGCTCGCGGCGGAAGCGCCTGAGGCAGCCGGTGAGAAAATTGTTATCCGCGACGGCAAGATGAAGGTGCCGATGCGTCCAGGTCTTGGACTGGAACTCGATTTTGATTATCTCAAAGCCAACCGCGCGGAGGGTGAGCCGTGGTGGGAATAGCACGATAAGGAGTGTGAGATGAAAATAAACAGAGTGAAAGCAAAAATAGGGACCGGAGAGAAGGCCTACGGCTGCTTCTTCACCTTTCCCTGTCTGCAGATCCTGGAGATGGTTGGACTCATGGGGTTTGACCACATCTTCATCGATGGAGAGCACGGGACCTTCACCTTGAAAGACATCGAAGAAATGTGCATGCTCGCCGACCGTATGGGCGTGACCGTCCTCGCCCGGGTGCCGAACAACCATCCGTCGACGATCCTGCAGTTCCTTGACCGGGGCGTGATGGGTATCCTGGGGCCGCACATCGTGACCAAAGAGGATGTGGAAGCGCTTGTGAGCGCCTGCAAGTTTAGGCCGCAGGGAATCAGAAGCTTCACGGCACACAGGGTAGTCGAATACCGTATACCGGACCTGGATCTTCCTGCATTGATGGCAAACGCAAACGAACAGGTGATGGTCAGCGCCTTGATCGAAGATGCAGAGGCTTTGAAAAACCTTCCCGAAATACTCACCGTTGAGGGTCTTGACGTCCTCTCTTTTGGACCGAATGACCTCGCTCAGTCTCTCGGATACGTGGGTCAGCCCGAACATCCGGAGGCGATGAAAGCGAGAGAAAAGGCCACCGAGCAGATACGGGCTTCCGGGAAGACCTTTGGGCCCGATCTGATGGCACAACTGAGAATCACCGACGCGTTGGCCAAGGTCGGGAAAGATTTTTTGAGCGGGATAAGCGGCTGATCAGCGCCCGCTCCCTAACGCGTTCCGGAAACCACCGGTTGCGTGACCGGGACCGGAAGCTGCATCGCGGCATACGGGTACACGCCTACCCTGGTCCCCGACCCATGCCTGCCCGCCAACACCGCCAGTACTTCGGCCCATGTCTTGCACCATGAAGCTTTCTCTACAGGTCCCGCCATCTCTCTGTCATACCTGGAGAGGTGACGCGCCATGACGATTATTCGGGAGACCTTCCGGAGATTCCGATATAGGAGATCAGGGTTGTAGTGCCTCCCACCGTACTGCTTCCCAAAGCGACCGGACCACTGGTGGAGGTTCTGTCCCTCGTGAGAATGGTTTAC
>CAZHXC010000371.1:0-4038 GCA_964536145.1 uncultured Spirochaetales bacterium
AAACTTAGAGCGCTGCCGATTTCTCGTCGATCTTTGCGTGGTGTTTTGTGACCCTGTCGATCCGTTCCTGCACCGGCTCGTACGGTATTCCCGGTACCTGTGACGCGGAGAAGGTACAATCCTCGTTCAGCACAACCGCCGGCTCGGTGAGGTCCTGTTCGTAGAAGACGCTTGTCGGAAAGAGATCGTTTGGATAGACAAAGTTGCTCAAGGTGGCGAGCTCGATGCTGATTCCGCCGCCTATTCCGCTTTCGAGCATGCCGCCGACCCATGCGGGGATGCTCGCATCCTTTGCGAGATTGTGAATCGCAACGGCGTTGTGCAATCCGCCCACTCTTCCGGATTTGATATTCACGTAGCGGCAGGAGTTGAGCCGGATAGCCCATTCCATATCGCGGATACTTTTTATCGACTCATCGAGACAGACCGGTGTCTCCAGCTGTTTTTGCAGCTCGGCGTGTTCGAGGAGATCGGTGTGAAAGAGGGGCTGCTCGATCATCGCCAAACCCAGCTTGTCGATCTCCCTAAACAGCGGTGCGTCCTCCAGGGTATATCCTGAGTTGCAGTCTATATGGAAAGTGGCCTCAGGGAAGGCGCCCCGCACCGCTTTGAGCATCTCGATATCCCACCCCGGGCGCGCTTTTAGTTTGACCCGCTTGTGTCCTTTGTTCAAAGCACCGGCTATCTTCTCGAGGAGCATGTCGATCGAATCCTGCACCCCAAAGTCCGCGCCTGCATCAACTCTTTCGATGGTACCGCCCAAGAGCTTCCACAGCGGCGCTCCCTGCATCTGTGCATGAAGCATCCACCAGGCGATTTCCACACCGGCCTTTGCAAAGGGGTTGCCCTTGAAAACCGACAATTGCCGGTTCACATCCTCCGCGGATTCGAGCTCCACGCCGATGAGCCGGGGGGCGAAGAACTCACTTGTACAGTGAAACACACTCATCGCCGTCTCTGGAGAATAGGTCGGGGCATAAAACGGCGCTGTTTCCGCCCAGCCCGAATACTCTCCGCTTACCGCTTTGACCAGTACCGAGTGAATCTCGTAATCCTCGCCGTAGGCGGTCCGCCAGGGGTACTTCAACGGCAGGGCTACATAATACACCTCTAAGGAATCGATCTTCATGCTAGTCTCCTATCTGTCGCGCCATGCCGGTTCCTCAACACGGCGGGAGCCGCGGCACCAAATTCAGCGAAGGCGCACATATGTCAATATGTGATCAATACCTTCACCGCACCGGAATCACCCTTATTCAGTGCCGCCTCGAAAGCATTGCCAATATCATCCAACGGAAACCTGTGCGTAATAATCGCCTCAGCATCGAGCTTCCCCGCCGCAAGCATGTCCCCTACTATCTCGATTTCAGGGACGCCGTTCCAGTGGGAATAGGCAAAGGAGAAGATGATGTCGTTTTCATGCCGGTCGAGCGGCTTGAAATCGAGCTCGACAGGATGAGTAAACACGCCGATAACGACGACGATGCCGCCGGGTTTGACCATCCGTACCGCGCTTTCTACGGTATTCGTGGCGCCGCCCACGGTCTCAAACACGATGTCACATCCCTCACCACCGGTCCACTCCATTATCGCTTCAACCTCGTCGGTTGTTTTGGAATTGATACCGATGTCCGCTCCCAACTTTGCTCCGATAGCGAGTGCATGATCATGATGACCTATGAGCGCGGTTTTCTTCGCACCGGCAACCTTTGCCACCTCGAGAGCGGTCAATCCGATAGCGGCGTCACCGATAACGGCCACCGTGTCGGTAACCGAGAGATTGGCACGGTGGACCGCATGTGCTCCAACGGCGTAACAGTCGAGAGTGGACGCCGCGTCATAGGAAACGTGATCCGGAATCAGAAATGCCTTCTCCTCCCTGATAGTCGTGTACTCTCTAAACCCGCCGCCGGGAAACTGCAGGTCCTTGCAGATGTGATATTTACCGACGGCACAGTAGCGGCACGTACCACATCCTAAAAGCGGCTCCACAACGATCCGTTCTCCAACTTTTCGAGTTCTGACGCCTTCTCCCACGGCGGCAATTCGGCCGCTGAGCTCATGGCCGCTCATTATCCGCCCGTTGTCGTTCCTTGGGGCGTTTGATCTGTGGTAATGGAGATCGCTCCCGCAGATTCCCGCCGCTTTGACCTCGACAAGAACTTCACCGGGTCTCGGTTCCGGTGTATCGAACTCTTCAACTTTGATTTCACCCGGTGCATAGGCAACCGCTGCTTTCATGCGCTTACCCCTTTGTGCATGGATCGGTGGGCCGGCCCTATGAAACGGCGACGCGGCCGATCAGGCGGCCGCCCGGTTGCAAGTGTGAGCGGCCGCCTCGGATAAACCACCGGCCGGAATGCCCCGGCCGGATATTCTATCGTTCTTTGTTACTTGATTGAATCCGCCATCTTCTTGACATCCGCACAGGTGGTGTTCCAGGCGGTCATCAGGATTCGCATCTGATCAAGAATGCAGAAGTGCTTCACGCCCATCGACTTGTAGTACTCCGCATCTTCCAATGTACCGATTTCAACCCGCGGATGCACGCCGTGATCCAGCGCTACCTTGATCATCCGCTCATGCTCTTTCTTGAAATCATCTCTGTGGTCCGCAGCGTTCCATCCGCGGCTCATGCAGTAGTCCGAAGGACCAAACTGAAGCATGTCCACACCCGGAATCGAGCAGATTTCCTCGATTTTGTCCATCGCTTCCTTCTTTTCAATCATGAAAGCTTTCACGAGACTTCTGTTCATCGCCGCGTATTCCATCTGCGGCAGGCTCGGCTGGAATCCGATCCATCTGCTGTTCGGATACCCGAAATGGCCGCCGTCCTCCGGTGTCTTGGGGGACATGATATTGATAGTTTCCTTCACCTGCTCAGGCGTTTCATGGTCGGTAAACAGAATCGCCTGAAAGCCGCAGGCGGCAGCCTTCTGTGCCACGAAAAACCGGTTCTGAAAATCGACCTTGATCATAGAACCGGTGTCATACAATTCGCAGGTTCTCGCGAAATTTTCGAGGTCATTCAGGGTAAAGGGCGCGTACTCAGCGAGGAACTCAAAATAATCGAAGTTCCCGGTTGATGCAGCCGCTTCCACGATTCTCGGCCAGGCGCTCCAGATCCTTGTGGTTACGGTCGTACCTCCTTTATCCAGTATCTCTCTCATCTTGTTGGATTTCATCTTTGAATCTCCTTTTCTCATTTTATGCGGTGAATTCCGCGTATTAGTTTTCTCTTCCTACCATCATATGGTCTTCTTTTCAAGCTGTCATGCGGCCGACGGTGTGCGTTAGCGCACCGCACGCCGCTTACTGCGCGCTCTCTGCACCGGCCCCTGTATCCCGGTTGGCAGTGGTTTTCCCGGTCTTGATTTCAGAATCCACTTCTATCATACTCGCGGAAGCGAGAGAATCGCTCCGGGAGGAAGAGGCATGTACGTTTCCGCATATATTCACCCCAAATGGTTTGAGAGTGAGGGGGATCAGGACCTGCACTATCTCAAACAGATCGGCATCGATCATGTCGATGTCAGCCTCAATCTCATAGAAGGTTATGAGCAAACCGGGATATTCGAGCCCGAAGGGCTCAACCGGCTCGTAGAGCGTTTGGGCAAAGCCGGTTTGAAGATCGAGCGTGTAACCGCACGCGGCCGCGTATCCCGGGATGACACGGTTGATGTCAACAAAGAGATCGATAAGGTGTGCCGGGTAACCGAGATGGTGGGAGAAGCGGACATACCGGTGATGCTTCCCTTTTCACCCTCTCTCGAATCGACACACAGACAGAGTGCGTCCTTAGAATCGGGATATTTTCAAGGTCAATACGCCGGACAGCTGGTGGATCCTGCGATGGCAGGCTGGGAAGAACGCTCGGGGCGCGGCGGCTATCTGTTCCCTGCATATCGGCATGAGGAAGTCGAGAGCCCACTTTCGGACACCGAGGCCGCCGAAATCTCTGAAAAACTCTGGCAGGAGCTCATAAAGACCTACAAGTCACTGATGCCGGTAGCTGAGAGCTCAGGCGTTCTCATGGCG
>CAZHXC010000372.1:0-2653 GCA_964536145.1 uncultured Spirochaetales bacterium
CCTCGAGCACGTGGTCGAAGGCGTCGTCGCCGAGCGCCGCCGGTCCCGGCATGATCACGTGGGCCTGGTTGGCATCGACCATGATGGCCATCCGCTCGCCGACGGCGTCGCGCACGGCCTCGACAAGACGGATATTATCCCCGGGGTCAGGGTTGCGGACGCGTAACTTGATCGCTTTGTAGCCTCGCTCCAGGTAGCGCACCGCGTCCTCGGCGCGCCCCTCGGGTGTGCCCACCTCGGTGGTGGAGGCATAGGCCAGGAAGCGGGTGGGGCTCCCGCCCAGCAATCGGTACAGGGGCATGCCGCAGGCTTTGCCCATGATGTCCCACAGGGCGTTCTCGATCCCCCCGCCAAAGCCGCCAAAGGCCAGCCGGGCGCCGAATTGCACGTGGTCACGCATGGCAAAGGGATCTTTGCCCACCAGGTACTCGGACGCACGCTTGACCACATCCGGTCCCGGCCCCGGGCTGATCCCCTCGATCCCCTCATCGGTGAGGACGCGCATCATGTTGTAGGTGCGGCTTCTCTCCCACTCGTTGGGCAGCCACGCGGGCTGGAAGGGGCGGGGGAAGGGAACCTCCACGTATGTGCACTCGATCTTCGTGATTTTCATAGGGGCACCTCGAATAACTATCAGTTTGAAATCGCCAGATGCGAAAAACCACCATTGTGTATGGACGCGTATTCTGTAGCGGCCATCGGCACGCCATGGATCCTTTGTGTTCAAGCGGCCGTGGGAATCATAGCCGTCGATCGAGGGCGAGTCAAAGCTTATCGAGCGGTAATCCACTTCAAGGCATCCAAATTTAAAACTACACTTGCAATTTGTCCAGACCAAAGATAGAATGAATCATGATCCCCCGAAAACTCTCCCCGGTACTGCAGAAAGCTGCCGGTCAATTCCCGGTCGTAACACTTCTCGGGCCGCGACAGTCGGGCAAAACGACCCTCGTGCGCGCGTTGTTCCCGGATCATGTCTATATCAATTTCGAGAATCCGCAGACACGAGCGTTTTTCGCTGAAGATGCGAAGAGCCTCCTGCGTGACGGGAAGGAGAAGCTCATCATCGATGAGGCGCAACGTGAGCCCGAGATTTTCTCATGGGTGCAGGTCTTTGTGGATCGGGAGAATCAATCCGGTCGGTTCGTCCTCACCGGAAGCAACCAACCCGCCCTCAGCGAAGCGATTTCTCAGTCCCTCGCCGGACGAACGAGTATTCATCACCTTCTGCCACTGTCGCTGGAAGAGTTGGCATCTGAGAACCTACTTGACCGTCGGGATGAAATGCTTCTCAAAGGATTTCTTCCGAGGCTCTACGACGCTTCCATGAGTCCCGGGGATCTTTACAGCTCGTATTTCGCGACGTACGTCGAGCGCGATGTCCGGCGGCTGATCAACGTGCAGGACATCACAAGGTTCGAGACCTTCATTCGGCTGCTGGCAGGAAGAGCAGGACAGCTTGTGAACCTCTCGTCGCTGGCGGGCGATGTGGGCGTGAGCTCCGCAACACTCGGAGGATGGCTCTCGGCGCTCGAGGCATCGTTTGTCGTGTTTCGGCTCCACCCGTATCACACGAATCTCGGGAAGCGATTGGTGAAAACGCCCAAGCTCTACTTCACGGAGCCGGGCCTCCTCACATGGCTTCTTCAGATCGAGACTCCACAGCAGGTTTCGCGGGATCCGCTCCTCGGCGGTATCTTCGAGAACATGGTCGTCATTGAAGCCGTGAAAGCGGCCTACAACCGGGGAGCACCACCTCAACTCTCGTTCTATCGGGACAAATTGGGTTTCGAGATCGATCTGATCAGAGAGTATCAACGGCGGCCCTTCGCGATGGAGATCAAGGCCGGGTCGACATATGCGGCCGACATGACCAATCCACTCAAGCATTTCCGAGCGCTCCAGAAGAATCCGGCCGGAGTCGCGCTACTGTACGGCGGCGATGAGTCGGCGGTTGTAGACGGGATCGAGGTAGTTCCCTACACCCAGACGGCAAGGTTGCTCTTCGGCGAGAGATAGCCGCGCCATTGTCTGGTGGCAGGTACTCTATAGCCGACATCGAAAGACGGGTTTTTCGATCCGCCGCATACATGATACGGTTGATTTTACAGGGGGGACTGAGCGTATGACAGGTGGCTGGGCAGGCAAGCTTTTGTGGGTTGACCTCTCGGCGGGTAAGATCTCCAAGGTTCCTACCGCGGATTTTGAGCCTGAGAAATACTTAGGCGGGGTAGGCCTGAACAGCAGGATCTTCTGGGAGATGGGTATAGCCCAAAGGTCGATTCTATGCATCCGGACAGCCCGCTGATTCTCTCGGGTGGGCCGCTGACCGGTGCGAGCGGTCCCTTCACCCGGGCGACGGTCTGTGCGATACAGCCGCAGTCCTATCCTGATGAATTGTTTTCCTACTCAGGGTTCGGGGGCAAGTTTGCGGCGGAGCTCAAGTACGCCGGATATGACGCCATCGCTATTGTCGGTAAGGCCGATAAGCCGGTGTTTCTCTCCATTCACGATGACGATGTTGCGATAAAAGACGCCGGTGACCTATGGGGTTTGGATACCTTCCAAACACAGGCGGTTCTCAGAGCCGCCGACCCATCAGCCTCGGTACTCACCATCGGGCCTGCGGGTGAGAACTTGAGCCGGGTCTCTA
>CAZHXC010000372.1:2663-4032 GCA_964536145.1 uncultured Spirochaetales bacterium
GAAACCTCAGGTGCGGCGGGACAGGGAGGGTACGGCGCGGTGATGGGGTCGAAAAACCTGAAAGCTATCCTGACAAAGGGCGCCTGCACCATCAAGATCGGCAAACCTGATGAGTTTATGGAACTGTTCAGCGCCGCCAAAGCCGCCGGAGACTGGGAGACCGGGCCGAGTATCGCCTGGGGCCGGTACCCAAACTCAAGCGAGTACATCAAGAAAGATTTGGCTGATAAGTATTTCAAGCGAATAACCGGCTGCTATGGGTGTCCGTATCAATGCCACGGGTACTATGAGGTGCCGGGTATCGGAAACGGGGCTCAGATGTGCACCGATGTCTGGTACGGGCATACCAACCCAAAGGCTACCCGGCCCACATGGCGGGGAAATATTCTGTGCCAGAAGCTCGGTATCAACGCCTTCGAGATGCGTGGGCTGCATCTGTTTGCCCCGCACGCGATCAACATGGGCTGGGCAACCAAGGAGGATTTTGGATTCTCGTCGGTTCCGGAACTGGAGCTCCCGGCGGATCCGGAGCATGGTGACGATGAAGCCCATCATACATATATAGAAGAATTGCTCACCGGAATTGCCTACGGTACCAGCCCCCTTGCTCAAGGGGTAGCGAGGACCGTCGCGGGCTTGAGCCAGGAGGCCCGGGAGTTCTATGAGCTCATTTACCCGGCCTGGGGGAGCAGGATACATCATGTACGGTGCGTCGGAGGAGCATTGCATTGGGCCACGGACAACAGGGATCCGATGAACTCGGCCCAGGATTATTCCCGCGACAAGTTGCACGGTTTTGGGCGGAGCAGGGAGCTGGCCGACTACTTTGGTGTTCCCGGTGGTTACCTGGAGGGAGAGGCGGAAGGAAAGCATGCGAATATCTATGACGGGGCCGAACGTGAGACTATCTGGGTGCAACACAATCAGAGCTTGAAGAACTCCCTGACGATGTGTGAGCTCCCGAGCTCTCCGGGGGATTTCTTTCATCCCCCGGAGATGGATATCCGGATTTTTGAAAGCCGGGTTTTATCCGCGGTTACCGGCGTTGACTTCGATGTCGACAGACTCTGGGAGGCGGGTGAAAGGATCTACAATATCCGCAGGGCGATTATGGTGCTCAGAGAAAACCGCCACAGGGACGATGATAACTTAAGCTCGGTCTGGTATCAGTCAACCGACAAAGTCGATATCACAAAATACCCGCTTATCAAAGGGCAAACGCTTTCCGGAACGCTGGATAGGGAGCAATGGGAAGCGCTCAAGGACAGGTTCTACAAGCTGCGTGGATGGGATGTGGCAACCGGTGTGCCGACAGAGTCAAAACTGCACGCTCTGGGGATGAAAGACGTCGCGGCAACACTCAAGACCG
>CAZHXC010000373.1:0-2437 GCA_964536145.1 uncultured Spirochaetales bacterium
GTAGCCAGTGATTTTGCAGTCATTGTACGCCTTATATGATCGTCTCAAAGACGATGCGACGTATCAGGTTGCACCGTTCGGTTACAGCGTTCAGAAGATCGCGTTTGTCGTTGTTATAGATAAAGACGGCAAACTCATCGATATACAGGACGCGCGTTTAGTAGAAGGCAAGCGGAAGCTTCCTCGTCCGGTTACAGTACCTGGCAACGCAAAACCATCCGGTTCCGCCCTCAACCCGTGTTTTCTTTGGGACAACTCTTCCTACATGCTCGGCTTCAAACAAGGAGACGCAAAGCCGGAACGTACGGAAGAGGCATTTGCGGCGTTCAAAGAAAAACATTTGCAGCTCGAACAGGATATCTTATCCCCGGCTTTCTCAGCAGCCTGTCGTTTTTTAGAATCCTGGGAGCCAACACAAGCCGGGAATTACTCGGTGCTTGCGGAGGGCTCACCTGGATTCGGCGTCTTTCAGATACAGGGTGAAACTGCGTACGTACATGAAGACCCTGCAGTCACCTGCTGGTGGCAGAAGAACTTTTCCACGGATTCGCCGGGTAAGGAGGGCCAGTGTCTGATAACTGGTCTGACGGCACCCGTGGCGCGGCTTCATCCGAAAATAAAGGGCGTAAGAAATGCACAGAGCTCCGGAGCGGTCATTGTCGGTTATAACGCTTCGGCTTACGAGTCATACGGAAAAAAACAAAGCGAAAACGCGCCGGTATCGGTTGAAGCGGCGTTTCGTTACACGACAGCGATAAACGCACTGCTAAACGGGAGCCGGCAAGATAAGCACGTGATACTACTCGCCGATTCAACCGTAGTGTTCTGGACGGATAGACCGACGAACGTAGAGAATATTTTTGCACGGTTTACTTCTCGCATAGATCCTCTTGAGTTAGAGAATTTCGACGAAGGCCTTCATCAACAACTCCTGGCATTTCTCCGGGCACTTAAGGTTGGCAGAAAAGGCTATGTTGAAATCGAACCGGACCCGGGTAACACAAGGTTTCATCTCCTTGCTCTTGCGCCAAATCAGGCACGGTTGTCAATACGCTTCTACTATACCGGAACTCTTGGTAGCCTTATAGATAACCTAAGCAAGCACTTCAAAGATATCGGGATCATCCGAGAATACGATCCTAAGTCGAGAAAGCCCGATCCGGAATTTCCACCGATGTGGTTACTGCTGGCGCAAACGGCGAGGGAATCAAAAGAGATTCCACCGTTATTGAGCGGACCGCTTCTAAGGGCCATCATCACCGGGACCAGCTATCCAAAAGCGCTTTACGACGGGGTGATGCGGCGTATTAGAGCGGACAGACGTATCAGCTACGCCCGTGCCTGTATTATCAGAGGATTCCTAAAAAGAAACATGAATATGGAGGTAAGTATGAGTCTCGACAAAAATCGGATCGATCCAGCCTACCGGTTGGGGCGGCTATTTGCGGCGTTGGAAAAAACACAGAGAGACGCGCTGGGAGCCTTGAACTCATCAATACGCGATCGCTATTACAGCTCAGCGTCGGCTACTCCTCGCAGTGTGTTGCCCCGTCTCCTACGCACATACCAACATCACCTAGCAAAGCTGGAAGGGGGCATGAGAACTAACAGAGAGAAACTTATACAAGAAATCATGTCTTCGGTGGTTGATTTCCCGGCGCATCTTGATTTAGCCGATCAAGGAGTATTCGCCATTGGCTATTATCACCAGATGGCGGATTTTTTCGCTTCCGGTAAGGAAGAAAAAACTACAGTTATCGCGGTAAACGAAAACGGACAATAAGGAGTCTGCAATGAACCGATTTGATTTTTGTTTTATTTTTGAGGTTAGGGACGCCAATCCGAACGGGGACCCCGATGCGGGCAATCTCCCAAGGATCGATGCGGAAACCGGCCATGGTCTTGTTACCGACGTATGCATCAAAAGAAAGGTCCGCAATTATGTCATCATGACGAAGGCCGAAAATCCCGGTTACGAGATCTATTTCGCCGAGAAAGCCGTACTGAATCGACTTCACGAACGCGCGTATCAGCATATCGGAGAAAAACCGGTTTCAAAAAAGCTTCCACAGGATGCGGAAAAGGCCCGCGCCGTAACTGCTTTCATGTGCAACAACTTCTTTGATATCCGCACATTCGGAGCCGTCATGATGACCGAAGTGAATTGCGGCCAAGTGAGAGGTCCGGTCCAACTATCATTTGCACGATCTATCGATCCGGTTGTTACAAACGAGCACGCGATCACGCGGAGCTCAGTCACAAATGAGAGAGACATTGAAAAGGAACGCACCATGGGGAGAAAGTTTACTATCCCTTACGCGTTATATCGCGCGCACGGTTTTGTAAATCCCTACCTTGCAGAACAAACCGGTTTTAACGACAACGACCTCAAGCTGCTCTGGGAAAGCCTCGTGAATGCCTTTCAATTCGACCAATC
>CAZHXC010000373.1:2447-3513 GCA_964536145.1 uncultured Spirochaetales bacterium
AAGACCCGCGGGTAGTATGTCCTCAAGAAAGTTGATCGTTTTTGAGCATCCAAACAAGTTGGGAGAGGCGCCGTCGCATAAGCTGTTTGAGACCATAGACGTAAAGCGCAAAGCAGGCATCGACGTACCCAGGTCCTATGATGATTATCAGATAACTATCGAAAATGAAAAAATTCCCAAAGCGATACAGATTCATGAAGAAATATCATAAGGCATCGCTCTGCAATCTTCCCTGCGTCGGTTGTAAGCATGACCTTTTCTGAAGAGGATCTCGTGCCGATTTCCGCATTGCAGCATTTCTTATTTTGCCGGCGGCAATGTGCGTTGATACATATCGAGCAAGCGTGGAGCGACAATATCTATACAATACAAGGAGAACTGCTTCACAACCGTGTTCACAGTTATACAAGAGAAACAAGGGTGGGAACAAGTAAGGAGTACTCGGTCGCGGTTAGATCTCTCGCTCTTGGACTTGTCGGAAAGGTCGATGTAATTGAGCATACAAGCGACGGAGCCATTAGCTTAACGGAATACAAACGAGGAAAGCCAAAGAAATATGCTTACGATGAAGCCCAGCTATGTGCACAGGCGCTCTGCGTCGAGGAGATGATCGACAAACCTGCTGTCACCGGCGCCATTTTTTACGGGAAGACACGGAAGAAGAAGCAGGTGTCTTTTACGGATGAGTTGCGATCCTTTACAAAGCGGAGCACAATTGCGCTTCATGAACTTCTTGGCTCCGGTAAGACACCTGCTCCGGAGTATATAGCGGCAAAATGCGATCGCTGCTCATTGTTTGACATATGCTTGCCGAAAAAGCTAAGCGAGGCAAACGTCGTTATGAGATACATGAATAAAATGTTGGCGCAAACTGAGGAACCATGAAGCGGCTTTTGAATACCTTATTTGTGATGACCCAGGGCGCGTATCTTCGAAAAGAAGGGGAGGCGATAGCTGTCAGGATTGACGGTCAAACGAAGATGCGAGTTCCGATCATCACTATACGTAGCATAGTGTGCTTTGGCAAAGTCTTGTTGAGCCCTGCACTTATGGGTTTTTGTGCCGG
>CAZHXC010000373.1:3523-4024 GCA_964536145.1 uncultured Spirochaetales bacterium
CCGGCCAAAACGTAACTATCAGTTTTTTGACTACCTACGGGAAATTCCTTGCCAGAGTACAAGGAGCTCAGACCGGAAACGTTCTCCTCCGCAGGACGCAATATAGATGGGCTGACGATACCGGCAAGACCGCGTCTATCTGCAGAACTATCGTGGCGTCAAAAATTGCCAATTGTAGATCGGTATTACAAAGGGGAATGCGGGATCACGAAGGCAAGATCGACACAAGAAAAATGGCAGCAACAACGAAGAAACTTAAAGCAAGCATGGATGATGTCATCCACGAATCTGACCCGGATAAAATACGTGGTATTGAGGGAGATTCAGCAAAACAATACTTTGGAATATTTTCGGAGTTAATCCTGCAAGAAGAAGACGATTTTTCCTTCAACACGCGAAGCAGGCGCCCACCTTTGGATCGGGTAAACGCCTTGCTATCGTTTGTCTATACGCTTCTATACCACGATATGCGATCTGCTCTTGAAGTTGTCGGGCTCGACC
>CAZHXC010000374.1:0-4020 GCA_964536145.1 uncultured Spirochaetales bacterium
GTGTCCGAGATCAGAGACTTTGTGGGGGATCTCATTGGTACTCAGATAAGTGGTGATATGGGAGATAGCTTCCTTCTCACCCGGGGAGCCTTCCAGCCGTGTTTCAATAGAAGCCAGATTTTGATACAGCTCGCTGAAATCTTTGCCTGCTGCGGCCGGCGGCGGTTCCTGGGCCGGCGCAGCAGCGGCGGTGGCGAAGGTAAGGATCAAAGCAGCAAGAGTTCTGTATTTCGCTCTCACAACGGGGCCCATCATCTCGTGTCGGGTAGTATACCGTGCAGCCTCTGAAGGGTATACAGCCGAATACCCCGCATATTAGTATATTTTATCGAGGGGGATGCAATGAGTTTTCAGGAACTGGCGGCAAAGAGATACAGTGCAAGATCGTATAAACCGGACGCGGTTGATGAGGATACGCTTCGGACAGTATTGGAGGCAGGACGCCTTGCGCCAACCGCGGCAAACAGGCAGGCATTTCGCATTGTGGTCATAAGAACGGAGAATGCGAAGGAAAAGCTGCTCGAGATCTACAGATCTGAGTGGTTTGTACAAGCGCCTTTTGTGCTCGCGGTTGTCAGTCTGCCAAAGGCCGGCTGGGTGCGCGCGGACGGCAAATGCTATTCAGATGTGGATGCGGCGATAGTAATGGATCACCTGACCCTCGCGGCGGCAGATATTGGTCTCGGCACATGCTGGATTGGCGCTTTTGACCCGGACAGGGCGCGAGCCAACCTGTCGCTGCCTGATGACGTCGAGCCTGTTGCATTTACACCGCTCGGCTATCCGGCAGACACACCCCGTCCCAAAAAGAGAAAGGACCTTGACGAGCTGGTGATCTACGACAGCTGGGAATAGAGACCGCCGCAGGGCCGGGTGCCATCACCGGAGGAACCGCCGCCTTCTCTTTGAGCATGGCTGTTACCGACCGGTGTCCGTGAGAGCAGTGTAATTGCCCGGCCCCGTTTCATGCGGTATAGTAGTGGCCAGAGTTGCAGAATGAGCAGACAAACAACGCGTTATGACCCGCAGCTTCTCCGAGGCAATACGGACGTCTTGGTGCTGCAGATAATAGAGAACCTCGGAGGGGTTCACGGTTACGGCGTCATCAAAGAGCTGAAGGCTAGAAGTGACGGTTTCTTCGATTTCAAGGAGGGAACCATCTATCCGCTCCTCCATCGGCTGGAAAAAGAGGGCTTTATACGTGGCAGCTGGCACAAGAAAGAGGGTGGTATGAGCCGCCGCAATTATCGTATTACCCAAAAGGGGCACGCCCTGCTGCACCGGAGAATCGAAATCTGGCGTAACTTTTCAACGGCCATGAACGGAATCTTTGGGAATGCCTGAATCTGCGGAAATGGATCAGATAAACGAATACCTTCTGGAAGTAAAATCGCATCTTCATCTGGACAGCAAGATTGAAAAAGACATTGTTGCCGAGCTGTATACCCACCTCCATGAGAAGGAGATGGAGATACATAGCGGGGGCAAGCCGTTAGAGTGTAGCCGCGAACTGGCCGTAAAATCGATGGGCAGGCCGAGGGTAGTTGCGAGGCTTTTTCACGAAACCTATAGCACAGGCAACTTGAAGGATGCATTGCTTACCGGACTTCCCTACGCCGTCGTTTCCATTCTGTTTGCAAGCCATCTCTGGCGCAATTCCATCATAGCTCCGGCGGCGTTTGCCGTCATTGTCGCCGTTACTTTTCTCGGCTGGTGGTGGGGTAAACCGAACTGGCTGTATTCCTGGGTCGGGTTCTCCCTTTTCCCGCTCCTCGTCGCCTGCTTCACCTCACGGCACCACATAATCGAAGCCGTAGATTCGTTGGCAGGTGCGAGTGTCCTCTCTGTGGTCCGGGGGATTGGTGTTGTTATTCTATATATCCTCGCGGCGCGCTTCATTTTGCTGACCACTATCCGGGTTGCAAGGCGGGATTGGCTCCTGGCATCTTTTATGCTTCTACCGCTTCCTGTCCTTGGTATATGGCTCTACCATTTGGAGCAGATCGGCGGCTTTTTCCAACCGGTCAATCCTCATATTTTTGTGTGGGATCCGCAGATGGCATCGGTGACGGCGTTAATGGCGATATCTCTTGGGGCTTGCGTGCTGCTCAGACAGCGTACATACAGGATGATCGGTCTCATTATCATCTGTATGAATACCTCTGCGTATGTCACTCACTGTATCTGGACGGAAATGAGCCTTCTCCCCGTCGTGCTCGTGTCTGTTTGCCTGCTGGCACTTCTCCTGATGCCAATCTTCGCCTTCAAACCGCTGTCGAGGCATGGCAGAGAGTTGCTGCAGTGGATCGGAGAACTGGAAGGGAGGAACAACTGGATGGCTTCCCGTTAAGAATGATGATCAGGGTTGACCGGCCGGGGGAGGTGTTCCGCTTCCCTCAGACGCGGCATCACCCCCCTGTAGAGGGTTTTGCTGCCACCTTCCCGGTCTATGGTCTCCTGCATCTTCAAACGAACACTCTTTGTCATGGCCAGCGCCGCCCGGCGCATTGAACCATTGCAGCTGATTCGACGGCAATTGACTTCACCGTGCTCCGGCCCCATGAAGGTTGCCGGGTAAATAGGTTCTCCCACAACCACCGTAACCCGAGGAGGTACTCTCAACACCCGGCCGCAAAGCCGAAACACCCCTTTCCCGAATACCCGGCGCCCGTGTAATACAGTCGTGACCGGGACGACAGGGACACGAAAACGGCAAGCGAAGTAGAATGCGCCGGGAAAGAAATCGCGTATCCGCTGGTTCCACAGGTAGCACTCACCTTCAGGGAAAAAATGCACGAAACCGATCGTTTTCAGACTCTGAATCACCGCCTGTTCGAGTTTCCGGATTGACTCCTGCGGGATAGGAATCCCGCCAAGCAGCCTGACGAACGTCCCCAGGTACGGAATAAGTGCCGTGTCTTCCAGCATGGTAAAGTAGCTCCTCTTTGGCCGGATGACATGGGCGATGATGCCGGGATCGACAACGAGGGTGTGATTGCTGACAAATACCGCCGAATCGACGGACCGTAGGTTTTCTCGACCCTTTATTCTGAGCCCAAAGATGAGCCAATCTGCAATTCTTACGAGCGCAAGACAGAATTGAAAGAGAAGGACAGATGGAAGGAAAGATGTCGTGTAGCTGATAACGCCGCCGGTCTTCCTATAGGCCATCTTATCGGATTATCCTTCCTTTCCACACGACCCCACGGCCTACAGCCACTTTGGCGAAGCTTTGCCATGCCATATACAGAAGATTCAAAAAGAGCAGCGGATAGAGAATCGGCATCCACCACCGCAGGCCACGGTCGTATAAGGTTATTGCCCAAGCAAGGGCAAAGAAAAGGACACATTTCCCAGTGTTTGAAGCAAGAGCACCCCCGGTGAGAAAATGGATTATCAGGTGGTGGAGCGGAAGCAGAGCGAAGACTATGAGCACGGTGAGGGCGAGTGCAAAAAATATCGGTTTGTTTTTAAAAAAATCGTAGATATTCTTTGAAATACCTTGGACGGATGCCGCGTAGCCTTTGTACATCCTGCAACGGACATATGTTTTTGCATCCAGGAAGATCGTTCGAAAGCCGGCTCTCTTGAACTCACGCGCAATGAAAATATCGTCGCTTATCTGATTTGAAATCGAGGAATACCCGCCGATCTTCTCGAACGCGTCTTTCCGCATCACCACGAGCTGGCCGATGGCGAATGACAATCCGCCCGCCTTCGTAACGGGAATCAGCCAGAGGGGCAAGATCAGTGCGGTCATGATATACGTTGCGGGAACAAGAAAGAAATGGTCGCCCCGGTAGGAGTCGGTGACCGGAAAGAGCCTCCGGACCAGTCTCAGGACCGGGTTCTTCTCCACCTCAACTTCTTTATCTGTTTCGGCGACCAGTTTTATTCCTGTGTAAATCAGGAATGCGCCCAGCACATAAACCACCCACTCGAATTTGTTGAGCAGGGCGACACCGGCGAAGATGAACAGCGCCCTGAACATTAGGGCGCCCACAATGCCCCAGAACAGCA
>CAZHXC010000375.1:0-4000 GCA_964536145.1 uncultured Spirochaetales bacterium
TAACCAGCCTCGAAATCACCGAGTCCACGGCACGGGTAGTTATCAGCTCCGGAAATCTGATCATCAGGATTGCAGGCCGGAAATCGAGAAAGGGCATACTCCAGGCACCGGTCAACGGAGCCATGGAACGACGCATCAACGAGAGCATCGACGCGGAGATCGCCATTGAGATAAAGGATAACGGAGGCAACGTCGTCTTTGACGACGTTGGAGGTTTCGGCGGCCTGGAAATTGTCGGAAATCCTGAGGAGCTGATCGCGGAGCTCGGCTCGCAGCCCTCTCGTGCACGGCTGCCGAACCGGACGCGTCTCGATCCCCCTATTCGTGATAAGCCGCGAAAGAGATCTGTTTGAGCATCTTTTTGAAGATAACGAGATGAAACGGGTAGAGAAGGTACCAGTAGATGAGTCCCTTTACTCCCAGCGGCTCAAAAATTGCGTGAACCGAAATTTCAGTCCCTCTCTTTCCGTCCTCGAGCTCGATTTCGTCGGTCTCGAACTGAAGCCATCCCCGCCCAGGCAGTTTCATTTCCGCCTTGAGCCTGAGCATGCGGTACTGCTCGATGTCCTCTACGCGCCAGAAATCCACCACGTCCCCAGGCAACAGGATGAGCGGATCGCGTCTGCCCCGTTTTCCGGCTACGCCTCCGGCAATCCTGTCGAGCAGCCCACGGAGTGACCACATCCACGGGTAGCTGTACCAGCCGGTGTGACCTCCAATGTATTGAATCGGGAGGAACGCCTCCTCCGGCGGTACGGGGACCCGGGTTGAGCGCGAATATACCAGACGAGAGCCGTGGCGCTTACCGCCGTAATGACCGTCTGAGTCGAGCTGACCAAGTGAATCAGACCAGTGGGTTTCCGCAGTTTCCCTGTCTTCATTTTCGAGCGCCCGTTGTATCGCCTCGCGTATTCCCATCGGTCTGACGCCGAAAACCTCCTGAGCACGGTTGTCGGTAACGATAGTTTCGTTTTGCACGCCGTCTATCAGCCAGCGGCCGACTCTTGCGTAGAGTGGGGTAACCAGCGCCAGCCAGTGGCTCGAGAGCCCGGGGGTGAGAAAGCGCACGGGAATTATCAACCTTTTGAGATTCCGAGTTTCGGCGTAGGCTCTCATAATCCCTTCGTAGGAAATACGGTCAGCCCCGCCTATCTCAAAAACATCGTGTCCCACCGGCTGGTATTCGGCAGCTTTTGTGAGGTACTCTATGACGTTTTCTATTGCTATTGGTTGCGCGAGGGTCCGCACCCACCGCGGTGTCGTCATGACCGGGAGTTTTTCAACAAGCGCACGTACCATCTCAAAGGAAAGGCTTCCCGAACCGATGACGATTGATGCGCGAAACTCGAGACACGGTGTACTCCCGGAAGCGAGTGTTTTGCCCACCTCCTGTCTGCTCGCTAGATGTTTTGACAAACCCGGCCCTTTTCCAAGCCCCCCAAGATAGACTATTTTCTTCACACTGGCGGCTTCTGCGGCCGTTGCGAAGTTCCGAGCGGCCTCTTTGTCCCGTTCTTCGAAATCTCCCGGACCACCGAGGGAGTGGATGTTGTAGTATGCCGTATCGATCCCGGCCAAAGCAGGGGTGAGCGTGTCCGGCAGAAAGACGTCTCCCTCTACTATTTCGATATGTTTCCCAACTCTGCCGGCGAGAACCTTCGAGTTTCTCGCAATGCACCGTATTCGGTAACCGGCGGCGTCCAAGGCTTTCAGTAGCCTTCCGCCGATATATCCGGTGGCCCCTGTTATGAGGATCTTTCCGCCCCTTGTGTCTTTTCGGTTCTCTTCTATTGTCATTCGCCTCGCCAGTCGCATTTTCTTATAATATACTTATGATTATCCGAAAAAACCTGGAAAAATACCCCTTTCGCTGCATTGTCCCTGCATCAGGCGGCACCAGCCGAGCCGTGCCAAAGAAGGCGCTATGAAGACAGCGATACTCTTCATCATGCTCGCAGCCGCCGTTTCACACGCTCAAGGTGAAACGCCGCAATTCAGTCTCTCCGATTTCAACGCTGATTTCAACAAGATCCAGAAAACTGGAATGATGGTACTTGGTTCATGGGCGGCGCTCAACTTTGCGGGTAACGGCATTCCCCTCATGCTTGGGTCAAATGAAATCGTAGATGGTACAATCCGCAGCTTCATGATCATGAATATCGGATGGAACGTGATAAACGGCGCGCTCGCCGGGACTGGTTACTTCACCTGCTGTAGAAAGGATCCTGCCGAAATCGATCTCGCCGGTACCGTAAAGCGACAGTACACCGCCGAAAAAACCTTTCTCTTCAACTCCGGTCTCGACGTCGGTTACATCGGATTCGGTTTGTTTCTGACTGAGCTCTCAGAAAGAAGCGCTAACCCCGAGCTCGTCGAAGGATTCGGCTACTCTCTCATTCTCCAAGGAGCGGCGCTCCTGGTTTTTGATGTGGCGATGCAGGTTGTCCATGCCGGTCACCGGAAAAAACTCGATTCGCATTTATCTCTGAGGTGAACTCCTGCCGCCCGCATGAGACGCCCGCTTTTGCACCAGGAAATAGACGCTCAAAACCAGCATTGCGGCACCCACGGTTCGCAGGACCCACGGCGTGTCGAGCGGGAGCCGTTCGAAGACAAATCCGCTTGCCAGATAGCTCGCTGGAAGGACCGCGGTACCCGCGGCTTCGAGAAAGCCCTGTCTTGAGGCAGCACTCCCCTGCCTCCCGAGATAATACACCCAGTGGAGCGTAACGATGTGAAGCCATCCCATACCGGCTCCTGAAAGCATGAGAAACGGCAGCAGGAGGGCGATGCCGCCGGGACCGTTTCCGCCGGGAAGAAGACCCGCTCCCACGAGGCCCGCCGCGGAGACGATCGCCGCAATGTAGCCGGAAGCTGCACCGGGACGTGTACCCCGCATACCTAAGAAAATTCCCGACAGGATGCTGCCGCCGAATAAAGCCGCCATCGCGAATCCGAGATAACTCGGGGGGAAGAGATGACGTTGCGTGAGAAAAAAAGGAAGGTTGACGAGGACGGCCGCGCCTGCAGCCTGGGCGACAAGGTAAAGGAGAATTGGGGCGCCTTCTGATTCGGCGCGATACAGCTCGTGCAATACGCCTTTGAAGGAGTGCCGGACTCCACCAGCAGGTTTCTCCTTCCGGCTGTCCGTCAGAAACAGCTCGCTTACACCGCTCAGGAGAAAGGAAGCGGCATTTATGAACAGCATCGGTACAATTCCAAGGGCGACATAGAGCCCGGCGCCGATGCTCTGGCCGAGGAGACTCGCCAGGTGCCCGGAGCCTGTACGCAGACTTAGGAGATCCGGCCTGCGGCGCACACTGGGGGTTGAACTTTCCCCGGCTGAGGTATAGCGCTGATAATCAAGGATAAAACTGATCACTGCAGGCATGAAGAAGGACTGCATCACACCGTTGAGAAATACCATCGGAATGATAAACACCAAAGGATGGACCGCGGGCATCGTCAGAAGCGACAGCGCACAGAGTGAGAGAAACAACGACCGGAGCAAATCGCTTCCTGCGATTATGGCCACACGCCTCCCGCGGTCGGCAAAAAACCCCGCGGTAACGCTGAATAGAACAATAGGAATATATGCGGCCGCCTGCAGAAAGCCGATATTCGCGGGATGAGGCATCTCCGTGGTGACGAAGGCCAGGAGTGCAACAAGATACATGCTGTTTCCAAGACCGGTAATGGAGTTTCCGGCAATCACCAGAATGCTGTTCTTTCTGAAGCTGTTGTCGGGAGTCATGTCACCGAGCGCCGCAATATAGGGGTCACATGGTCCAGCTTGCCCGGCACTACTGACCGATAAGGTGCCAGCTCATCTTCCGCGTCTTGGTGCATTTTCAAAGTATAATCGCTCACCTAGCAAGAGTCGACTTTTTTATAATTTTGTATTTGCCGATTTTTTCGTATAATCATATTATGGGTCTGATTGTCACCTTGAGCTACGCGCAGAGTGTGGACGGAAAGATAGCCGTCAAGAATGGAGAAT
>CAZHXC010000376.1:0-3985 GCA_964536145.1 uncultured Spirochaetales bacterium
TCGCAGGTAGTCTAAAACAAATCGTTCAACTTGTTTGGTCTGATTTTATTCGCCGAGTGAAAGCACCTAAGCCGTCCCGGTACGGTCTTTCACCGATAGGGTACGTCTGGAAACGGGCATGCCTCCCATCTTTGGAAAGGCGAGGAAAGGATTCCACACAATCCTATTCTCTTGCCTTCAATATATCTTTATTGGAGGTATCTGTATGAAAAAGGTACTTATATTTACTCTTTTTTTCGTTCTGGTAGCGGGATTTCTTGCCGCCGACTCGGACAGAGTGCGGCTCTCGACAACCACCAGCACCGAGAACAGCGGCCTGCTTGCTACTCTTCTGCCGCCGTTTGAAGAGCTGACAGGCTTGACGGTGGATGTTATTGCCGCGGGAACCGGCCAGGCTCTCAGGCTCGGAGAAGCAGGAGATGTCGATGTTACGCTGGTGCACGCGAGGCAACTTGAAGATCAGTTCGTGGCCGACGGCTACGGCGTAAACAGACGGGGTGTGATGCACAATGACTTCATCATCATCGGACCATCTTCAGATCCTGCGGGAATCCGCGGCATGAAAGATTCCGCGGCCGCACTCAGACGAATCGCTAACAGGAGCGTCGTTTTTGTTTCGAGAGGTGATAATTCAGGCACCCATGTGAAAGAGCAGTCTCTCTGGGATGCGGCCAATGTAAACCCGTCGGGGCGTTGGTATCGTGAAGCCGGACAGGGCATGGGTCCGGTGATCACGATGTCGAATGACCTCCGCGGCTACACGCTTGCCGACCGAGGTACGTATCTTTCGATGAAAAACAACGTCGATCTCACCATACTTGTGGAAGACGACCCGCGGCTGTTCAATCCTTACGGTATTATTGCAGTCAACCCCGAAATGTTCCCCCACGTAAACTACAGGGGAGCGATGCAGTTCATCGCCTGGATGACATCCGTCGAGGGGCAGGAGATTATCAGCAACTTCAAGGTTGACGGTGAGCTGTTGTTCTTTCCCGACACGGTAACCGATAAGGAAACACACAACTAGCATGTTTGATGCTTTCGGGCAGGCGATCGAGCTGCTGATCTCAGGCAACCGGGAGGTCTATTTTATTGCATGGACTTCGCTCCGGTTGTCACTGATATCGGTGGCGATCGCCTCCGCTTTGAGTCTTCCGCTGGGATTCTTGTTAGGCCTCAGGCATTTCAGGGGAAAGAAGAGCGTCATCGCTTTTTTGAACACGCTGATGGCACTTCCCGCGGTCGTGGTGGGATTGCTCATTTATTCTTTAGTCTCCCGAGCGGGCCCGCTTGGCTCACTCGGGTTGTTATTCACTCCGGGCGCCATCCACATCGGCCAGGTGGTCCTCTGCTTCCCTTTGATCACTTCACTCGTCTACAGCGCTCTCAGCAGATTGGATCAGCGACTGCCTGAAACCCTCATCACTCTCGGTGCCAGGCCTCTAGAAGTTTTTCGCATGATCGTCTGGGAGGGACGCATCGCGATTCTCTCTGCGCTTCTTTCCGGATTCGGCCGCGTCGTCGGCGAAGTTGGTGTTGCCATGATGCTCGGTGGCAACATCCGCTGGTATACCCGCACACTGACCACGGCGATCGCCCTCGAGACGAGCAAAGGAGAGTTCGAGCTCGGACTGGCGCTCGGTATCATCCTCATGGCCATCGCGTTTATCGTCAACTTCACACTGCATGGGGTGGTCAAGTATGAGCGATGAACTTTTCCGCATCGAATCACTCAAATTCGCCTACGAGTCTTCGGGGCATGTGCTCGATATACCTCAACTTGAAATAGGCGCCGGTGGCGTAACGGTTTTGAGCGGGCCCAACGGATCCGGGAAGACGACTCTGCTCAAACTGTTGAATGGTCTGATGACCCCCTCCGGCGGCAGAATCTATTACAGTGAAAAGCCTCTTGATTCTCAGACACTCCCGGATTTGAGGCGGACATCCGTGCTCGTGCACCAGGACCCGTACCTGTTTGACGGTAACGTCTACTCGAATGTGTCATACGGGCTCAAGCTGCGGCGTGTTCCGTCCAAGGAGGTCAGGCGTAGGGTGACAGCGGCGTTGAAAGAGGTGGGTTTGAACGGTTTTGAGCATCGCCGGGCGAAACGTCTTTCGGGCGGTGAGCGTCGGCGGGTAGCCATAGCTCGCGCGTTGGTACTAAATCCGAGGGTGCTTTTTCTGGACGAGCCCACCGCCGGCGTTGACGCAGAGACAATCGGTCTATTGGAGCATTTGATTCTCCGGCTGACCGACCACGGCACAACCGTTATCATCAGCACCCACCATCCGGGTTTCGCTTACCGATTGGGTAATCGACTGGTCTTCATGGAGGAAGGCAAACTGGTACCAGGCCGCGAAAACATCTTCAAAGGCGTTTCAGAGAGTACCGATGAACGTTTCACCTACTTTCGAACCCACGGCCGGATTATTCGCTGTCCGGCCCGGGACGGGCATTTCGTCACCGCTGTCCTCCCGATGGATGATGTGATTCTCTCGCGTCAATCGATAGAGACGAGTGCGCAAAACCAGTTCACCGGGGCGGTGACAGAGATAGAACCGGAAGACAACACCCTGCGGGTCACCCTCGATTGCGGCTGCAAAATACAATCCTTCATCACCAGCTATTCCGCCGACACGCTCCATGTCGCTCCGGGTGAGAAGTTTTTCGTTACTTTCAAAGCGTCCGCTATTCGCCTATACTAAGATATGTTGCTGCACGCATCCGGGCGCGCCTGGCGACGATGATTGTGCGCGGTGTGGATCGCGGCAGCTCTTACTGTCAGGGGGTATGCATATGGCAAAGGAACGTGTATTGATAACGGGCATGAGTGGTCTGATCGGCAGTGCGGTGCGCCGGCAAATTGAAGAGAAGTACGAATTGACAGCGCTCAATCGCAGCCGGGAAGTCCCGGGGGTCACAACATATCTCGCGGACATTCACGACTTTGAAGCGATCAGCCCGGCTTTCAAAGGACAGCATTATGTGGTGCATTTAGCTGCGAGCCTCGGCGCCGGGCAGACTTGGGAGGACTACCATCGGGCGAATATCGTGGGAACCTACAACGTCTTTGAAGCGGCCCGGCAGGCGGGTGTCAAGCGGATCGTCTACGCGAGCAGCGGGAATGCGATAGCCGGATGGGAGCGTGAGGAGCCGTACAAGGCCATTGTTGAGGGAAGGTATGATGATGTCCCGGAATCTTTTCCCAAAGTAACCCATGAAACACAGCCGCGGCCGGTAGGTCTCTATGGTGTTACGAAGGCCTTCGGCGAAGCTCTCGCCCGGCATCTCACGGACACCACGGATCTGTCGATTATTTGCCTGCGGTTAGGGCATGTAGTAAAGGAAGATCGCCCTCTTTCCACCCGGGATTACTCTCTCTGGTGCAGCCAACGCGATATCGCACGTATGATAGAGCACTGCATTGCGGCGCCCGACAGCGTCAAATTCGATATTTTCTACTGCGTTTCAGACAACAAGTGGGCGTACAGAGATATGGAACACGCGAAGGAAGTGGTCGGGTTTGAAGCACTCGACAGCGCAGAAGAGTACCGTTCATGACAAAGCCTCGAGCGCTTCACCGGCCCAGGCGGGATTTTTCAGAAGGGCCCTTCCGATACCGATGATATCGGCATCTCCGCTCGAAAGGATTTCTTCGGCAAACTCAGGCGCCTTTATTCCGCCGGTTACCATAACAGGAACCGATACGAGTTCCTTTATCGCCCTGCCGTGAGCTCTGAAATAGCCGGGTTTTTCATCGACAATCGAATAACCCTTTATCCCACCGGATATATCGATCAAATCGATACCGGCTTCTTCAAGCTCCACGCTGAATCGGCTCGTTGTCTCGGCAGTGAGTCCGCCGGGCAGAAGGTCGTCCACGCCCAACCGGTACATGAGGATGGCGTCGTCTAACGCCTTCTTGACGGCACGTACAACCTCGAGCGGAAGTTTCGCTCTCGCCTCGTCGCTCCCGCCGTAGGC
>CAZHXC010000377.1:0-390 GCA_964536145.1 uncultured Spirochaetales bacterium
GCGGCAGCTCTATCTCCAGTTTTCCGCTCAGATATTTGCCTGTAATGCTTTTTTCGTTACGGACAACCTCGTCTACGGTTCCTTCGGCCACCACTATCCCGCCGTGTATACCGGCGCCGGGTCCGAGATCCACCAGGTAGTCAGCACTCCTGAGGGTCTGCTCATCATGCTCGACTATTATCAGGGTGTTGCCGATATCACGAAGATGAAACAGCGTATCGAGCAGGCGGCTGTTGTCCCGCTGATGAAGACCGATGGTTGGCTCATCGAGGATATAGAGAACACCTACAAGCGACGACCCGATCTGTGTTGCCAGCCGTATCCGCTGAGCTTCTCCTCCGGATAGTGTTGCAGCACGCCGCTCGAGGGATAGATAGTCCAGCCCGACGT
>CAZHXC010000377.1:400-840 GCA_964536145.1 uncultured Spirochaetales bacterium
AAGCGGGCTCGAATCTCCTTCAAAATTTGTGCAGCGATGGACCTGTCGGTATCGGAAAGCTCGATCGATTCAAAAAAATGATGGCTCTCCAACACCGACATCCTCGAAACTTCATCTATATTGCGCCCGGCGACTTTTACCGCCAGTGCTTCAGGCCGCAGCCTTCTCCCCTGACACGTTGAGCATTCACGGTGACGCATGAAACCCTCGAGCCAATCTTTGAACCCTTGCGACGTGGTTTCCAGGTAACGGCGTTTCAATTCGTTGAGAATGCCTCTGAAACGAGACACAAACTCAAACTTGCCGGTGTTTTTCGAGTTTATATAGGAGACCTTTATCTCCTTGTCGGTACCAAAGAGAATGGCGTGGTAGGTTTCATCATCAAGCTCGGAGAGCGGAGTGTCCAGAGTAAAGCCAAAGCTCTCGGCGAGCCCTTCAAA
>CAZHXC010000377.1:850-3963 GCA_964536145.1 uncultured Spirochaetales bacterium
ATGACGAGGTCAGGGTCAAACTCGAGAGTGACTCCGAGGCCGGAACACTGCGGGCACGCTCCGTATGGATTGTTGAACGAAAAGAGCCGCGGCTGAAGCTCCGGAAGGCTTATGCCGCAATCCGGGCAGGCGCTCTTCTGAGAAAAGAACTCTTCATTATCTTTGTTTTCAGAGTTGTTTACGACAATCATCTTGCCGTCCGCGGTCTCAAGGGCCGTTTCGACGGATTCTGAAAGCCGTTTTCGCTGATCGAGCTGGAGTTTGATCCTGTCCACAACAATCTCTATATTGTGCTTCTTATTTTTGTTCAGCTCGATCTCATCTTCAAGCAGAACGATCTCTCCGTCCACGCGCGCGCGTACAAAGCCCGCGCGTTTACCATCCTCGAGTATCTTCTTATGCTGACCCTTCATTCCACGGACCACGGGTGCGAGGATTTCCAGTCTGCTTCCTTCAGGGTAGCCGAGAATAGTGTCGAGAATCTGATCGATTGACTGCTCGTAGATGCGCTTGCCGCAATTTGGACAATGGGGGATCCCGATTCGTGCAAAAAGAAGCCGGAGATAATCGTAAATTTCGGTCACGGTTCCCACCGTAGATCGCGGGTTCCTGTGGGTCGTTTTTTGCTCTATCGAGATTGCCGGGGAAAGTCCCTCTATATAGTCAACTTCGGGCTTGTTCATCCGCCCGAGAAACTGCCTGGCGTAAGCGGAGAGGGACTCCACATAACGCCGCTGCCCTTCAGCGTAGATCGTGTCAAAAGCAAGTGATGATTTGCCCGACCCGCTGATTCCCGATACCACGATCAAAGCATCCCGCGGCAATTCGAGATCTACATTTTTTAAATTGTGTTCTTTGGCGCCCTTGATGATGATACGATCCATAAGCTTCTGAAAGGTATTATATTCTCTATGGCCGCGCAAGAGAGTCTGTATCGCCGCCGGTCGCTCGACTGCCTACGGGAAGATAATCATAAAATCGTCTGTGAAAGGAGATTGCAGCTGTCGTATGGCCTTTTCGCTCCACCAGTCGCGCTGGTCATACTCCCTGACAATGCGCCATAGTTCCTCGGCAAGCTCTCTTTTTACGGTTTCTCCAGATTGATAGAGCGCCGCCGCAAGGGCGTATATCTGGCCAAATGCATCAACATCATACAGGTAATCAACAAGCAACCGGACGCCGTTGGCTTTCCGCAGTAGCTCGGGCAGCGTGGCAAACCTGTACTCAGGATCCAATTCGATGAGGTGATTGATAACCACCGTGTGCGTTATGGCAAATGCAAAGGCAAGATGTTCAACCGCCGTTTCGAAAAACCCCGTTCTGTACTCATAGACACCCAAGTCGTAATACGCTTCCAAAGCCCCGTAATCTTCCACACGATACAACTC
This sequence comes from uncultured Spirochaetales bacterium, assembly GCA_964536145.1. Lineage (GTDB taxonomy): Bacteria > Spirochaetota > Spirochaetia > ARS1246 > ARS1246 > JAFGHN01. The sequence goes on from CAZHXC010000377.1 coordinate 2,239, forward strand.
GAGCAGCTTGTCGTAGCCCCGTCGAATAAGCACATCACCGATGGTTTGAGGGTCCAGCACGATTTCAGTCTCATCATTTCTCAAGCGTGAGTCATAAGCGATGATAGCTTCGAGCTCGCTTTCGTACCCGGCAAAATCCCGGGTGGTAAAATATATCTGAGCGACCCGCCGCCGTATTCCAAGCTCGTGTCCCGGTACCAGCAGTAACTGCCGTTTCTCGATAGCGGCCTGATATTGGCGCGCCGCAAGCGAGTACTCTCCTTCCGCCTCGAATACCCTTCCAATCCAGTATTCCGCTTCAGGCGATCCGCCAAGGCGCTCACGGGCCTTACGAAAGTGATACATGGCATCGCCGTATTCGCTCGCATCAAAGAGCTGCTTTCCCTTTTCGAGAACCAGCCAACCGGGAGAACTCTCCACATCAACAGCGATCAGTCTCACCGCTGCAAGAATCAGGAAGAGGCCCGCTACTACCTTTCGCTTCTCTCTTTGCACAGGTTTTCAACTTCCTCAATGAATGCTTTCTCGGCATCTACATTTGCAACCCGGCGAACCACTTTGCCGGATCTGAAGATAAGCGCCTTCTCACCGGTGCCGGTAATCCCGACATCCGCGTGCCGCGCTTCCTCAGGGCCGTTGACAACACACCCCATGATGGCCACGGTTATAGGCTCATCAAGCGACAGGAGCCGGGGTTCCACCTTCTTGATAAAACCATGGACATCAAATCCCTTCCTTCCGCATCTCGGACAGGAAACGATATTCACTCCCCGCTTTCGGTGCCCCGCAGCCGCGAGAATTTCCCGACCGGCCACAAGCTCATCCTCACATGGCCCGCTCAAAGACACCCGTATCGTGCTCCCGATACCCTTTTTCAACAACGGAACGAGCGCGGCGGTGTTTTTCACCGCCCCCTGGATTGGCGGACCCGCCTCTGTTACTCCCAAATGCAGCGGGTAACCGTAACGTTCGGCGAACAACTCGTTCGCTTTGATTGTGGTATTAATATCGGAGGATTTCAGAGAAAACAGTACGTTCCTAAAATCGAGACTTTCGAGAACTTCGAGTTCTTCCTCGGCTGCACGGACCATTGCTAACGCCACATCGGGTTGATCCCTCAGGTCCCGCGGCAATGAACCTGCGTTGACACCGACGCGAATGGCCGCATCCTTTCCGGCCGCCTTGTTGACCACCTCCCGCACTTTATCCTTTGAACCGATGTTGCCGGGGTTTATGCGAATCTTCCGTACTTTTTCAAGACACGCCAAGGCGAGTTTATAATCAAAGTGGATATCCGCCACAAGAGGAATGCTCACCGCTTGCTGGAGTTCGCAAAGAAGTTGGGCGGATTCCATGTCCGGAACGGCAAACCGCAACAATTCAGAACCGTATGAAGCAAGGAGCTCCACCCGCCGCACCGTCTCTGTCAGCGTACCCGCGGCGAGCGGCTCCTTCCACATTGTTTGCAGACGCACCGGGCTGCTTCCGCCTATCTGAAGCTCCCCTACGTGAATTGCTATTTTTGAAGTTTCTTTAGCCGTCAGCTGACCACACCGAGCAGAAATACCATCACGAACAGGGCAACGGTTTCAACGAGACCTATGACGAGGATGTAATTGACAAATCCCTTGCCGGTGTCCGCGAAGGCGTCGGAGGCGCTTGCTCCTGCCTTTCCCTGATACCAAGCCGAAAGCCCCATTGCAAGCCCGCCAATAATCCCCGCGC
>CAZHXC010000378.1:0-3947 GCA_964536145.1 uncultured Spirochaetales bacterium
GTCGCTCAGATGGTCCTCGGGCAGACCGCCACACCGGAATCGGTAAAGGCGTTGCGGGAATCGATGAGGCTGGACGACCCGCTGTTCGTACGCTACGGGCGGTGGGCGTTCAATTTCATCCAGGGTGATCTGGGGAACTCGCTTTACATGCGGGGGATTGCCATAAGCAGTATCTTCTGGCGTAAAGTGGGCCATTCGATCGTTCTCGCCCTTACCGCACTGCTCTTCTACGTACCTCTCTCCATCCTTTTTGGTGTTCTTGCCGGCGTAAAGGCGGGCAAATGGACTGATTCAGTCATCTCTTTCTTTGGACTTGCCACGATGGCCTTGCCTGAGTTTGTCTCGGGAATAATACTCGTTACAATCTTCTCGGTGAAGTTGGCGATATTTCCCATTACCAGTGTCATCCCTATCGGCGAGTCAATCTGGGGGAATCTCCAGATCGTTGTGCTGCCGGCGCTCTCGATCACTCTCGTCATGTTCGGGTATGTCTCGAGGATGCAGCGCTCATCGATGATCACGGTTATGAACTCAGACTACGTTCGGGCGGCAATATTGAAGGGGATGTCCCGGCGGTACACGATTTTCAGACACGCTCTCAAGAACGCCCTTCTTCCTACGATCACGATTATCGGGATGAACATGGGATGGCTCTTTGGAGGGTTGATTGTCGTGGAAACCCTTTTCGGCTTTCCGGGACTGGGCTCACTCACCCTGTCCGCGATAAAGACCAGGGACGTACCTCTTATCGAGGCGTGTGTGCTTTTTATCACCTTTATTTTCGTGGCCTCCACGTTTATCACCGACATGATGTACGCATTCCTCAACCCACGTATCAGATTCAGAGCGAGCGAAGAATGAAAAGAGCACTTCTCCTTCTGAAAAAGAATCCTCTTGCAATTGCCGGGATCACCGTTCTCTTCCTTTGGATTCTGGCAGCCATTTTTGGTCCGGCTCTTTTGAGATTCACCTACACGCAGATGGATATGAGCCATCAGATGGCGTCACCCGGTACAGCCGGGCACCTTCTCGGTACCGACTCATTGGGCAGGGACGTACTATCCCGGATCGTCTACGGAAGCCGATCCATCTTAACCGTGGCCCTCATGACGAGCCTGCTTTCTTCGATTGCCGGAATCATCATAGGTTTTACTGCGGGGTATTTCGGCGGTACCATCGATACGGTGTTCCTCCGTCTCATGGATATACTCATGGCAATCCCGCCGCTTGTACTGGCCATGGTGGTTCTCGGCATACTGGGAGACTCCACTATCGTCAGCCTGACACTGATAGTTTCGATTGCCTTCACTCCGGCCACTGCGAGAGTGTCGAGAGGTGCACTGCTCGCCTGCAAAAACAACGAGTATGTCGACGCCGCGAGAATTCGGGGAGAATCTCACTTTTACATCATGTTTGTGGAGATTCTGCCGAATACCATCGGCCCGGTAATAGTAGAAATAACCGCGCGTTTTGCCTATTCGATCATGATGATCGCTTCCCTCGGATTTCTCGGTGTAGGCCTGCAGCCGCCGACACCCGACTGGGGTATGATGGTCATCGAAAACAAGTCGATTATTCGCGCCGCCCCGTGGACGGTACTCTATCCCTCTTTGGCAATCGCTTCTCTGGTTATCGCTATCTCGCTATTCTCCGACTTCTTGAGCAAGGTGTTGATCCATGAAAAATGAGTCTGTACTCGAGTTGAAAAACTTGAGCATTGTGTATGAAACTCTCACAGATTCGGTGTTAGCTGTGAAGGACGCGAACCTGAGGCTTGGAAAGAAACAGGCGTTGGGGATAATAGGCGAATCCGGTTGCGGTAAGAGCACTGTGGCTTACGCAATCATGGACTACCTGCCGTCAAACGGGAAGAGCAGCGGAGAAATTCTGTTCAAAGGTGAAGACCTTCTCTTGAAAAGCGATAGGGAAATGAGCAGGTACCGGGGAAATCGTATCGCGATGGTCTACCAGAACCCCTACTCTTCGCTGAATCCATCCCTGACTATCGGCTACCAGCTCGACGAGGTGACCATTCGCCACAGGGGCTATACAAAAAGGCAGGCCAGGGAGGCGTCGATACAGGCATTGGACGACCTCTATATGGGGGATCCCGCGGGTATTGCTAAACGGTATCCTCACCAGATAAGTGGCGGAATGCAACAGCGGATCTGCATTGCCATGGCCCTTCTCTGCCGGCCCGACCTGATGATCCTCGACGAGCCGACCACCGCGCTCGATGTAACCACCGAAGTGGTCATTCTCGATATAATCGCCGAGCTCATCGACAAATTCGATATGTCAATGATCTACATCTCTCATGACATCGGCGTCATCAACAAAGTCTGCGACAGAATCGCCGTTATGTACCGGGGAGAAGTGGTCGAAACCGGAAAACAGGAAACCATCTTCGAACATCCGTATCACCCGTACACCAGAGCACTCATGAACTGTATGCCGCGGTCGGGTATCGTAAAAGAAGAGGTTCGGCTTAATACCATTGAAGGATACGTAACCAGCAGAAGCGCGACTGAAACCGGTTGTCCTTTTGTTGCCCGCTGCGAAAAGAGAAACGATTGGTGTGTTGAAGAGTATGGCATGGCCGAGGTTTCACCGGGACATTTTTCGGCTTGTGACAGGGCATACGCGGAAGACGTACCCGAAAAGAAACGTTCGGCCATCAAGACGCCGGGTGAACAGAACGGTCACGGGGAAACTCTCCTAAAAATCGACGACGTCTACAAGTATTTTGGCGCTCCCGGCAAGCGGGTCCGCGCCGTTGACGGCGTATCGGTTGACCTTTCTATGAATAGCGTTCTTGGCGTTGTCGGCGAATCGGGGTGCGGTAAGAGCACTTTAGGGCTAACCGTAGCCGGGCTCATACGACCGACGAGAGGAAAGATTCTCTTCGACGGCACAAACATCTCTTTTTCCTGGAAGAACAGGTCACGGGAGGTTCTTAAAGACATTCAGCTCATCTTTCAAAACCCGGGACGCAGCCTGAATCCTTCTTTCACGTTGGAAAACATCATTGGAAGACCGATGCAGAAGCTTCTTGGCATTAAATCGCGGGAAGAACGAAAAGAACGGATATTAGATATCCTAAAGAAGGTGGATTTAGGGGAAGAATATCTCTACAGGAAGGCGACACAGCTCTCCGGTGGTGAAATGCAACGCGCCGCCGTGGCGCGGGCCTTTTCCATTTCCCCGCACCTGCTCATTTGCGATGAGCCAACGTCGGCTCTTGACGTATCAGTACAAGCGTCCGTGCTCAACCTGCTCGGCGATCTGCAGGCGGAATCAGGAGCTTCCTACATCTTCATCTCCCACGACCTGAACGTTATCAACTACATCAGTGACTATATTGTCGTGATGTATCTCGGGAGGATATGCGAGTACGGCCGCAAGGCTGAGGTTATGCGCCCGCCGTACCATCCGTATACGGAAGCGCTCATGTCGGCGGTGCCGGACGTTAATCCTTCTTTAAAACAAGAGACAATCCGGCTTGAGGGATCTCCCCCTAACCCCACAAAGAAAATCATCGGCTGCCCCTTCGCCGGCAGGTGCCATAAAAAGATAGGCGAGATCTGTGACAAGCAACCGCCCCCGCAGGTGTATTTCTCTGATGAGCACTTTGCTTACTGCCACCTGGCGCCGATGGAAATGGGGGCCGGCGGGAGCGCTGCCGGCGGGGGTGAAGCAAAACCCGCCTAACCGTTACCGATTTTCGCTTCCGCCTATTCGCCTTCTCTCTCCAAGAAGGAGAACTTCACGCAATTGCTCGGGTCTGCGAACCGAGAGCCACTCTTTTTCGAAACGTGGGTCCATCGCTATCTGCGCCAGCGCGGCAAGGGTTTGCAGATGCAGCGTCCGCATATCCTTAGAACCGGCGAGCACAAAAACAGACTTGATTGAAGTGTAAGGTTCATTAAACCGGACACCCGCCGGTG
>CAZHXC010000379.1:0-3943 GCA_964536145.1 uncultured Spirochaetales bacterium
ACCGAAGAAGACGAGCATGCAGAGATCCGGAAGTCCCTGATGCGGGTAGGGTTTGACACCGTCATCGGATACCTCTCCGGCGGGATGATTTCCTGGTACACCGGTGGAAAACCGGTATCGATCACCAAAACTGTAAGCGCCGGCGCTTTTTGCAAGGAGATCGATGCGGGCCGGGAGTTTTGGATTCTCGATATCCGCGAGCCTGAAGAACTCGAATCGGAAGGGACGATCGATGGTGCCCGTAACATTCCCTTGAACGTGCTACCGGAGCGCATGGATGATGTGCCCCGGGAGAAGCCGGTGGCGATTTTCTGTTCATCGGGTCTCCGATCGATGGTTGCGGCGAGTTTATTGGAACGTGCCGGCTACGATTCGATTCAGGTCATCTACGGCGGAGTACAGGCGTGGAGCTCGACAAGCTGTCCGGTTACCCCGCCCACGGATTGATCACTACCAGGCCGGTATGCTCGAAATCCTTTACATTCCGTGTAGCAAATCCTGCGTTGCACGCTCTGCAGATGGAGGCGATTTGTGCGTCGGCCATCGAAATCGGTGCACCCATTCGATCCCGGCCCAACACGATATCGGCATACTCTACAGCGGCATAATGATCAAAGCCAAAGATCCGCCCGGTGAAATAGGTGTCGAAAACCGCCCCCGCCGCTTCGAGCAGCCGTCGCTTTTTATTTCCCTCCGGCGCGCATGAATCGGTTATGGATCAACGTGCCGAGACCACGTTCTTCATCGGCATTTTTCAGCGCTTCCCGGAGAATCGCCCTCGCCTCCTCCTCCATCGAGCGATTGTGAGAGGCGGCTGCGATTCTCAGCCGGGTTTTTATCTCATCATCGAGATTTCGTATCGTAATCATCGCCATACTCACCACCTCTGCGCATGCATTGATTTCAATGCCTTCATATTAATCAGACATCAGAAATGTGTCATATGGGTATTACGCTCAACGGCGCTGCTGGAACAAAGAGATGTAATCTCCCAGACGCTTCTGCGTGTTCTCAGATCCTTGTTTACAGTTGAACCATATATATGGTATATTTGAACCATAAGGAGGAACCATGGCTTCTATAACGATACATAAGATTGACAGTGGTCTCGATCAACGCCTTACTGAGGAAGCAAAGCGGAGAAAAACGAGCAAGAACAACTTGATCAAAGAACTTCTTGCGCGATCTCTTGGTCTTCCGATTAAAGGACGATTTTCGGATGACTATTCTGAGTTCTGCGGCCTTTGGACTGCGGAGGAGTATTCGGAGTTCGAAGCCCGTCAAACCGAAAACTCAAGCATTGATCCGGAAGACTGGAAATGATGTTTCGCCTTCTGATCGATACGAACGCATATGCGGCGCTCATGAGTGGTAATACATATATTGCCGATATGCTTTCGCAGCATGAGACGGTCTTGATGTCACCTATTGTAATCGGTGAATTGTATGATGGATTTCGTGGGGGGACGCGGTACAAAGAAAACCGGCAGATTCTCGCCAATTTCATGACAAAACCCCGCACAATGTGCGTTCCGGTCACTAAATATACATCAGAATGGTTTGCAGAGATCAAGCAGGGACTTCGACAGAAAGGCCGGCCAATTCCAATCAACGACGTCTGGATTGCCGCTTCCTGCATGGAGCACGGCGCGCGTTTGCTCAGCCTTGACGATCATTTTTCGCATATCGACGGTTTGTTGCGCTGTTAAAGCGGCAAATATTTCCATGGGGATTCAGGACGCAGGTCTCAAGTATGACTTCCAGGTAAACAACTACCCCTATCTCATCGCGCAGCAGATGGGGATTTCGAGTATCTTCCGACAGCCGTACCTCCTGGAGACCAGCCCGGGGATTGCCGGACCGCCGTTATAGACGCGTATAACACGGCCATAGAAACCGCCGCCGCGACGCACTCGGCAACGGTGGTGGATATGGCAGCCGCCTGGTGGGCGGATGGTGACTTTGGCGGTTACTCGGGCCTTCACCCGGCACAGACGCCCGGAACGAGCACCTTTAGCCTCGACTGCGGGCACGCATTGCCCGGTGTTACTGTCTTTTGATACCGGCCAGACCGTTCTGGATGCCTTCTGTTGCCCAGCCGGCCCAGGGCATGGTAAAGAACTTGAATCCCTTATCCACAAAGAAGTTCGGGTCCATGTCAGGCGGTATGAAATACATACCCGGAACTACGCCGTGTCTCTTGCAGCCTTCTGCGATTTTGTCCAACCCTTTCTGGTAGGTATCGCTTTGATAGTCAAGCGGTACACCAAGCTCGATCGACAGATCCGAGGGCCCGATCAAAAAGACGTCAATCCCGGGAACGCTGAGTATATCGTCTATATTGTCGATGGCCTGCTGTGTCTCAATCATCGGAACGATTACAAGATCTCTGTTGACCGTATCCATATAGCTTTGGTAGTCATCAAACTCACCCCAGTCGCCACGGGCGCCGGCGTTGCTGCGTTTTCCCTCAGGAAAATACTTGCAGGCTCTCACCATAGCCTCGGCCTCTTCTTTTGTGTTAACCAGTGGAACGACGATGCCTTTGGCGCCAACGTCTAAGGCAAAACAGATGAGCTCCGACCGGTTTGCCGCAACACGTACTATCGGTTCGGCCTTTTTCCCACGCATCGATTGGATGGTTGGGACCAACTGCTTTGTCTCGAGGGTTGAGTGCTGGTTGTCGAAAATAATGAAGTCAAACCCTGAATCGGCTACCATCGCCATATCACCGGATGTATCTCCGCTCGCTCCGATGGCGGTCTTTCCGGATTTTAGAAGATCTTTCAGTGCGTTCATTTCACAAACCTCCAGTTTGCATAACAAAATATTTATCAGGCGGTGTCAGTATACACCCGCGTCGTCAGCCCGTACAGCTTATCGCCGTGTTTGCCCCCCGTGATTGCGCTCCGCGATTGTGGCGACGGTCGCGGCTCTTTCTCACCCGTTTCCCCGTCCCGGTTCTCCAGCCCGGTCCACCGGCTGTTGGCGTGCATGATTCGCCCGCCTGACGCCCCGGTACTTTCGTGGTAGAGTTGGTGCTCCGGGTTGCCGGGTAACCAATAGCTGGAGGACATATGAGACGCACAATGCAGATAGAGGACCTGTTTTCCCTGCAGTTCCTGCAGGGCGGTGAGTTTTCACCTGACGGTGACCAAATCGTCTACTCGATTTCCTATGTCGATGACGACAAGGAGTATTCGGCTGTGTACCTGTATGACATCGGTTCAGACACGCACCGTCGGATGACATTCGAGGCATCGAAAAACGCAAACCCAAGGTTTTCGCCGGACGGTTCACAGATAGCGTTTACCTCGGATCGCGACGATCGCAGCGGGGGCAAACAGCAGATCTACCTGCTGCATACCGATGGCGGCGAAGCACGCAAACTCACAGACCTCAAGCAGGGTGTCGGCGGCGATCTGGCGTGGTCACCGGACGGATCGACTATCTGTTTTGCCGCGGGGCCGGATCCGGGAGATGGAGATCCGCCTGACCTGACCAAAGAGCCATACCGTGTAACCCGCAGCGTATACAGGTTTGACGGCATCGGCTATCTCGATCAGAAGATACAGGATCTCTACCTTGTCGATGCTAACAGCGGCAAAATGGAACGCCTCACAAATGACAGGACGAGCAACAATGCGCCCAGATGGTCTCCCGACGGCGCACGGATTCTCTTTCTTGCGTCTATGTCGCCGGATTCTCTGAAAGCGTCGCACCCACACGTCAAAGTAACCGACAAAGACGGTAACGTGAAAACCGTAGTTGGGGATGAGTACGTCGTGCAGGCTGCGGAATGGCTACCCGGCGGCGACGGCATCGTATTCGTCGGCCGGCCTGACGGCCTTCCTATCGGCACAAAAAATGACCTATATGCAGTAGACGCAGGCGGCACGCACATCGAGAACCGGACAACCGGTCTCGCCATCGGCATCGGCGG
>CAZHXC010000380.1:0-3941 GCA_964536145.1 uncultured Spirochaetales bacterium
TCTCTGGGTTTGAATACCCTGAAGTGTTGTAGTACGCATCTGTATAAACTTCCGATGAGAGTACGGCAATCGGGTTCGCCGCGTCAAAGCCGTCGGGGATCGCTATACCGTCGTATTCCACGGAGTACGCATCTCTGTCAAAAGCAGCCCGCTCTTTTACGTTGATTGTCGCTTCAATGCCGATCTTCTTCCACTGTTCCTGCAGGATGGCGGCGATGTCCGCATTCGGTGGTTCGTAACTCACCAGCATCTCCACCTTAAACCCATCGGGATACCCGGCGTCGGCGAGCATCTTTTTCGCCTTTTCAGGATCATAATCAAAGAGTATTCTGGTACTTTCGGGTAATTGCTCATCCGTGAGATAGGCGTCCGGGTTCGATGGAGACTGCGGCCAATACCGCAACGGCAGATCATCGGCCTTGATCAGTTGCGCAACCGGAAGCGGGTTGGTGCCGACATGAAGAGCCCGCCTAACGTCTCTGTCAGCAAAATATCCGTCTTTGTTGTTCAACCACACTGTCTTCCCGTTACCGTTGTTGAATGCGTCCATTTTCACGCCGGGGCCGATCTTGTCATAGTCTTCCCACGTGGAAGCCGGGGGACCGTGCATCCAGTCTACCTTTCCAGTCCGGAAAGCAGAGAGTCTGGTTGCATCATCGGGGAGAATAGGCACTACCAGTTCATCAACAAAAGGCTTCTGATATTCTTCGCCGTCGATCGTACAGGTGTCCCAGTAGATGGGATTCTTCTCGAAAACCATGCTCACGCCGGGCGTATACGATTTGATCCAGAAAGGACCGGTACCAACCTGGTTTGTCCAGACCTTCGGGTTGTTGTCCTCAATCTCCGGCGGGGTATAGTACGCACGGTCTTCCCAGCCGATGTAGTAGAGAAACTGATTGTTGTAGGTTTCAAACTCACATACTGCGGTATATCTGTCCGTTGTATATACGTGCTTGGCCAGCACGCCGTCAAACCTGGTACCCCATGCTTTGTTGTCCCAGAAAGCGTTTACGTCAAAGGCGAGATCTTCGGCGGTGAACTCTCTCGTTTCCATCCAATCGACGTGCTCGGCATACCACTGGATTCCCGGCCTAACCTTCAATATTGCCCTCTCAGGGGTCACGTCCCAGCTTTCTATCAGAACTCCTCTGACGTATTTATCCGGGATATAGTCGCTGACCTCGAAGGGGAACTCGCCGTTGCCCATTTTGCCCCACTTTTCAACATCACCTAAAAGGAGATGTTCCGTAACAGTCCCTTGCCAGCTGGCAATCGCGCCAACCTGGGTGTCTTCCTGGGCGGGGCTGCCGGGATCATTATAGGAGAATCCGCCCGCTATGGTGAGGGTCCCTCCGTATTTGTCGTCCTCTCCCGACATGCTTCCTTCTTCCGATTGCGGCCCTGCAAAGCTGAAAGCGGCAGTAAGTAGCAAGGTGAGCGCCGCGAAAAGAATCCTGTTCTTCATACTTTTCCTCCATACAAAACAAAGATTTCTGCGGTCTCTCCCGCCGTCCATAGGTCTTTCCCTATCGCCAATACTATCTATTACCTCCTTTCATCACTCCAAGCCTTTCGGCTCTTTTTCTTCTTCTAGTTTCTTGTTCTGCTTTCTTTTCGCTGCGTCAAAACGCCCGACGCCGCCCTTCAACCGCGGGTCCACAAGGTCTCTCACCGCGTCACCAAAGATGTTGACACCGTAGACCACCAAGGCGAGGGCAAGCCCCGGCCAGAGGACCATCCACGGCGCCTGGAGCATGTAGTTGCGCCCGACGCTGCCGATCATACCGCCCCAGCTTGGCGCTGGTGGCGGAATCCCGAAGCCGAGAAAACTGAGAGCAGCCTCGACACGGATCACGTTTGGCACCCTGGTGGTGAAAAGGACGATGGTTTGGGGCATGATGTTTGGCAGGATGTGTCTGAGGATTATCCGGGTGGTAGAACCGCCGATGGACTCGGCCGCGGAAACGTACATCTTCTCCCTGACAGTGATGACCGCACTCCGTATGATCCTCGAGCCGATAATACCCCACATGAATCCCAAAACCACCGTCACCTGCCAGATACCCGTACCTATTATCGAAATAAAGATCATCTGCATGATGATCTGGGGTACGCTCATCATCGCGTCAACTAATCTCTGGAAAAAGAGATCGAAACTCTTGCCAAGGTAGCCGCTTGCCATACCTATTATCAATGACAAGACCGTCGCAATACCTGCCGCCGATAGACCGATAATTACCGATATTCGGGCGCCGTAGATAACCCTGGTGAGGATATCTCTCCCGATATTGTCGGTTCCCAGCAGATGCCCTTCGGTTCCCGGCGGTAACAGATCTTTGTCCATATTTGCTTCACTGATCCCGTAAGGCGCGAGAACATCGGCGAAGATGCCGACAAGGAGAAACACCAGCGTGAGAACCGCGCCAAATGTACCAAGGGGTTGTTCCTTTACCAGCCTCTTGAAGAAAGTGAAGAAGGCGGATCGCTCTTTCTTCTCTTCAGTTTCTTGTTGTAGTGCAATGTCAGCCATCTCTCCACCCTCTAACTAAACTTGACCGTCGGATCAAGCCATGCGTATGTCAAATCCACAATCAGGTTCACAAACACCATTACAAACGCAAAAATGACGACGATACCCATCGTCAGCGGCTGATCCTTGGTCGTTATCGATGCCATCAAAAGCCGGCCCATGCCGGGAAGGCTGAATATTTGTTCTATCACCACCGTACCTCCGATGATGACCGGAGTCTGCATCCCTACCATTGTAATAATCGGAATGAGTGCGTTCTTTAGCGCATGCCTCAGAATGACTGTCCGCTCCTTCAAACCCTTTGACCAAGCTGTACGGATGTAGTCCTGCCGCTGTACCTCGAGCATCATCGTCCGCATCATCCTCATGGTCATGCCGCCCATCGCCATCCCCACAATAATGGAAGGGATTATGAACATCTGTAAATTTTCCCCGAGGTTTTCGGTGATGGATACATACATGATGGGCGGCATGTATCCCCACCAGAGCGCGGGAAAGACGACAACCATCGACCCCAGCCAGAAACTAGGAACGGCGATCATCAATATCGCCAGGCTGCGCCCAATATAGTCGGTCAAGGTATTCTGGCGCAAAGCTGATATCGCACCTATGGGAAGGGCCAGCACTTGGGCAACGATTAACGCCAGGATTCCAAGCTCCAGCGTTACCGGCCATCTGGGGCTGATCAGCGAACCAACAGGTACGCTTTGCCACCAGGAGGTTCCAAAATCACCCTGGAGCAGACCTTTGAATTCCCCGTCCTTTTTTGGGACAATTCCCAGCCAGTCCAGGTACTGCACGATCTTAGGCCGGTCAAGACCGAATTTCTCCCTAACTAATTCCTCGTCGAGCTGTACATCCAGCGCCTGCCCGCGCAGCGCGTCTATAATATCGCCGGGAATAAGATCAACCAGGAAGAATATCATAATGGTTATCAAAAAAAAGGTCGGTATGAGTATCAGCAGCCGTCGTACTATGTAAGCGCGCATATTATTCGTCCGCCTTGGCAGTTATGATATGAACAAGCCGTTCTTCTCAAAGCAGGATACAGCATTATAGTTCAGCAATTGATCTTAACGCCCCAAATAGCAGCTGTCAACGAAAAAATGAGTAAAACCGTTAAGGATGGGCGCGGTCTAACGACGAGGCCATTCAAATATGTCCCGTACTACATCCGCGCCACTATCTGCCCACCCGTTCATCCGAGCGCTCGGATACAGCAGCGCGGCGGTTCTGCACGCTCTTTTCAGGGTTCCGTGCAATGAAGGTTCCTTCGAATGACCGTTGGAGCCGGCCAGTGTCTGGTCAATTATCTATATCCGGTTCCAATCGCTTGAAATCGCAGATCATCTCGGCGACCTGCACGACACAGGCCTCATAGAGCTGAGAGCCGTGATTATCGAGCCGT
>CAZHXC010000381.1:0-925 GCA_964536145.1 uncultured Spirochaetales bacterium
GCAGGCTCCGTAAACCGGCGAGCATGTCTACCGGTTCGAACCCGGTTACAACACCTGCGATACCCGCATCATTCTCCAGAAACGTGTAGGCCTCACGGCCAATGATAACAGAGACATGCCCCGGAAGCATGAACCCGTCGAGCCTGTGCTCCTTGTCTTCCAGCAGGAACTTCAACGCAGCCGGGACCGTCTTGAACGCAGTGTAGAGAAAGAGGTTTTTCCTGCCTTCATCGAGGGCCTTCTTAAAACCGGCAAGCACGGCGGGTATGGTAGTTTCAAATCCGATTGCGAGAAAGACAACCGGTCCTTTGGTTTCCGCTGCTATCCTTGAAAGCTCAGACGGTGAATACACTATCCTCAGCCGACCTGAGCCGAGATAGTGGTTGAGCGTCCGACCGTCGCTTCCGGGAACCTTCACCATATCTCCAAAACTGACGACGGTACAATCGTGATTCTCGATCAGACGGAACGCGTTGTCGATGTATCCTGATTGGGTAACACAGACCGGACACCCCGGACCGGAGATGAGCTCTACATTTGACGGCAGCAGTGAGTGTATACCGTGGCTGCGAAGGGCGACGGTGTGGGTCCCGCACACCTCCATGAATCGGACCTCACGACCGAGTGTGTCGCTTATTTCAGTAATGCATGCAGCAAGCTCAAGCGCTTTTTCCCTGTTGTTGTAGAGGTCGTTAATTCCCATTTCCGTCTCGAAGCGCATCGAACATGTCAAGCCGTTCCTGCGCTTCTTCTGTTTCGAGCACCTCGATGGCGTACCCCGCATGCACAATTACGTAGTCGCCCACGGAGGCGTTTTCCAGGAGGGAAATATCTATATCCAGAGCAGAGCTGCCTTGTTTGACCGTTGCGGTCCTGTCATCATGAAGCGATTCAATCTGCAGTGGTACTGCCAGACACATATTCG
>CAZHXC010000381.1:935-2231 GCA_964536145.1 uncultured Spirochaetales bacterium
CCTCCTTTCGAGTACCAGATTATCACGGGAAAATCGATTATGACAGCCCGGGAGCCCGGACGCGTACTCCGGGGCGCGAAGCCCGGTGACATAGCCGGGGACGTGTAACCCGCGGCCGGCAGACCGCGGGCCCCAAACCACCCAGTATTTCTATTTTTTTAGTTTTGAGTCGAGCGTCATCAACAGGTGCTTCGTATCAATCGGTTTCTGGAACACGCCGTTTAAGTTGAGCTCCGTAAAATCAAAGTTGTTCCTCAGCTCATCACCTACCGATGAGAGCAAATACACCGGAGCGGTGTTGCCCAGCACCTTCAGCTCTTTTGCAAAGTTCTTTCCGGCATCGATCGATTCCATCATGAGATCGACAATGACAAAATCCGGGGACTCTTTTTTGTATTTGGAAAGACCCTCTTCCCCGGATTTGGCCTGAATAACGTGGTAGTCATTTTTCTCGAGCACCATTTTCAGAGAGAGAAGAACATCTTCATCGTCATCGATACAAAGGACTACGAATTTACCATCTTTCACGATTTTCCCCCATTGACTCAACTAAATCACCGCTTCTCAAAGCTTCAACCAGCCGGCCCGCGGCCAGTTGCAGGTTCTCTTCTGCTTTTTCGGTCATGCTTTCCCTGAACATTTCAAAGGAATAGCCCCGTATTCCGAGTATGTAACCATCGGTTTGGGCGTTGAACAGGTTCACAGCAAGACCGAGAACCTGCTCGGGGCAAACCGAGTGACTGCTGAAGCTTTCCACAAACTTCGGCGTCACTTTTTCAAACACATACGGTGCGTTGCCCTCAACCGAGGCATCGACAAACACCACCAGGCTGTGTTTTGCCACATCCGCCGCATGCTCAACCGATAATTGATAGTCGATGTCGACGGTTACACCCTCAATTTCCGATTTCTCGACCAGTTCGGCCGCCGCCGGGCCAAGACCATCGTCCTCCCGTGCGGGGTTTCCAAAGCCGATTACAAGCGTACTGTCAGCCACAATCGATGTTTTCCGTCACTCCTTTACCTTCCGGTCAATCAATGTATCCTCAGCGTCATACAACTCGACCACGAGGGGCATTTGCCCCATCGCATGGGTAGCGCAGGAAAGACACGGATCGTACGCTCTGATCGCCACCTCGATATGGTTGAGAAGGCCCTCGGTAATCTCGTTGCCGGACAAGTAGTCTTCGGCAACTTTCTGTACAGCGCGATTCATCGGTTCGTTGTTGTTTGTTGTCGAAACGATAAGGTTCGCCATAGTGATCTGCTGATCCTCATTCACCTTGTAGTGATGAA
>CAZHXC010000381.1:2241-3923 GCA_964536145.1 uncultured Spirochaetales bacterium
CGACACCTTCACCGCGCATTTCACCTCTGGCGACGAGATCGGTACCCTGAAGATCAGAGTCATGGAGCAGTTCCTTTATCTTCTCGATTGAATGCAGGATCTCGATCATCCGTGCCCAGTGATACGCCATAGTGATGTTGTTGGGCTTCCCATCGGTGAGTGCCATGAACTCCTTTCTTTCGGCTTCCGCCTCAGGCGTGTCGATAAAGTCACACGCGTTAACCCGGGCGAGCGGCCCCACCCGGTACCATCCCTTCTCAGGCCCAAGAGATTTGATAAATGGGAACTTCATGTAGGACCATGGCCTTACTTCCTCCGCGACATAATCGAGATAGTTCACGTAATCCACATCGTCAAGGATCTTGTTCCCCTCTGCATCTATCGCACGAAGCTTGCCGTGGTAGATGTCCATAGCGCCGTCTTCCCGCACAAGGGAGGTGTGGTTTGAAGGAAAGGATCCGAAATCCTTGAGGCGTTCCAGGTTTTCCGCGGTATAGTCTTTGGCAATCTTGAGAGCGCCCCTCGACCATTCGATCATCTGATCAAGATCCTTCAGGAAGAAATCCCTCTCTTCAATGGTGAGATTCTTGTTGATTCCCCCCGGAATAGCACCGGTTCCATGTATCTTCTTCCCGGCGGTAGCCCTGATAAGCTCCTGGCCGTATTTCCTCATCATCACTCCCTGAACCGCCAGGTCCGGGAATTTCTTTGCTACGCCTATCACGTTTCTGATGGCAGGATCAGCATCAAAACCGAAGAGCAGGTCAGGTGAGACCAGGTGAAAGAAGTGAAGCGCATGAGACTGGAAGAACTGGCCGTAGTGCATGAGCCGTCGCATCTTCTCAGCGGTTGGCGGGAGCTTGTCAACTCCAACCACCATATCCATCGCCTTTGCCGCGGCGAGATGATGGCTGACCGGGCAGATTCCGCAGAGGCGCTGCACGAGTACCGGAGCTTCCCAGTACGGTCTTCCCTGAACAAACCGCTCAAATCCGCGGAACTCCACAATGTGAAGCCGCGCCTGCTTTATTTTGTTGTCATCGTCGAGCAGGAGCGTCACTTTACCGTGACCCTCCACTCTCGTAACCGGCTCTATACTAATGCGTTTAAGACCTGTCGCCTGTGTTGCCATGTTGAACTCCTCCTTCAATTCTCAGTCGTACTTGATGAGCTCGTACGGCAGCTCCACGGGCTTGTCCCCGAGAAGTGCCGTGAGCGCCTGCCAGAGAGTTTCCGCCGAAGGCGGACAACCGGGCAGATGGTAGTCGATTTTGACTACTTCATGGCAAGGATACACCTTGTTGAGGAGGAGTGGGATTTCCTCGTCATTTGGAATCTTTCCGCTCGGATTGTATACCGTAGGACCGTTGAGGTAGGCTTCATCAAGACATTCTTTCAATGGGAGGGTATTTCGCATTGCGGGTAGGCCTCCCATTGTTGCACAATCGCCCACTGAGATGAGAATATCGCAGTGCTTCCTGAAGTCCTGAAGCACCCGCACATTCTCCTCGTTGGCGCACCCGCCCTCTACAAGTCCCACCAGACAAGGGCCTGTAAATTCCTTTATGTCGTCTATCGGGGACTTGTCAAAATCGACCAGGTCGATAAGTTGCAGAATTCTGTCGTCTATGTCGAGCAGGGACATGTGGCACCCAAAACAACCTGCCAGCGATGTCGTCGCT
>CAZHXC010000382.1:0-3914 GCA_964536145.1 uncultured Spirochaetales bacterium
GTTCTCTGCTCGGCCGGCGTTTACATGGCGATCAACCCGGGAGGGATCTCTGCCGTCGTCTGCAGCGGAAAACGCTTCCTCGAGCTTGCGGGCAAAGAGGGAACCCTCGTAATTGCCGCTCGAGCTTCTGATTTGGATTCCTGATGTGCCCGACGCCCCCTGGGCAAACTGCACGTTGGCTATCGGCACAGACGGCCTCCACACACATCAACTCGGTTTTTCAATCATTTTCTCCTGTATTGCCGCGGATCTATCGGCAGGCATCAGCTGCAGCCAGTATGCCGAAATCGAACTAACTCCCTGTTCCGCCGCAATCGCGTCCGTCATCCTTAGGATATCGATTACATCCTGGTCGTCCATTTCGACGAGCCGGGTCACCGCTTCCTGCGGCGGCATCCCACTGAAAAGTTCCGACACTCTTCTCAGGTTCGTACTTCTATTCTCGTACTCTTCGAGCCGAGCGTTAAATGATTTTTCTCTTTCTTCGAGCATTGCTTCGCGCTCTCTGACGGTATCCATCATCTGGGTTACTTCGGCCTCCCACATATCGAGCCGTTCCCTCTCTTCCTGCAACTCCTCCGCTTCCAGCGTCAAAGCTTCCCATTGCTGGGCAAGGCGTTGCTGATCAAGCAGGTCCGGTGCCGCAGGCTCTTCGAGTCTGGTTCGCGTGCGGATACCAATGAAGCCGAGCACCGGCGCGAAGGTGTCTCTGACATCGATAAGACCGAGGAAATCAAACCAGATAAAGCCTGAGAAAACCAGCGCAATAAGTGCGAGAACGAGTACGATTATCCTTGGCGCGGTTCCAACCACCCCGTACTTTGCCATGTTATGACTCCAGCTCCGCCGCCGGTCTTACCCGCGCGGCCCGTCCTGTATTAATATCGTCAATTTGCTTGACCTCCTCGACCTTTTGTGCCTTCCTGTACTCCGCCTCTCGTTTTGTTTTGAGATTATCGAGCACCTTCCTGTCGCGGGAAGCTTCGAGATAGTCAGCCTGGATTTCCTCCCGGGTTTGTTCAGCGGCTGTTAGCTCCGCACTCTTCCTCTCGATCTCCTGATCGAGGCGTTTGATGTACCTGTGAATATCGAGATACTCTTGCACCGTATCTCCCCGCAGCGCAGTGCCGAGGGATTGCGCCTTTCGCAAGTTCCGTTCCTCTATCTCCCTCGAAAGGCGGACGCACTTACCTGTTGCCTCCGCAAGGCGAATTTCCAACTCCCGCTCCCGGTACTTTCGTAAGCTGAGTAACCGCTCGAGCTTGAATTGAAAGGCTCTCATGTTTGCTCACCGCCTCCGGATATCCCTTCAGCGGCCTCGGGTATCTCGATGCCGGTAATCTCCGAAAGCCTTTTCAACGTCTCGCTGATATCCGCCTTTTCGGTGATACCCTGCTGGAGGAACGCGTTCATATCATCTATCTTTGCAAGCGCCTGATCGATCTGCGGATTACTTCCTTCGGCGTAAGCCCCCACATTTATCAGGTCCTCTGCCTCGGTGTACACCGCAAGAAGTCGCCTGAAGTAGCCTGCCGCTCTCTGTTCGTCCGGGGATGTAACCTTGATCCCAAGCCGGGAAAGCGAGGAAAGCACGTCCACAGCCGGATAGTGATACCGTTCCGCGAGTCTCCGGCTCAAAACGATATGACCGTCCAATATGCCCCGGACGGCATCGGAAACAGGTTCATCAAGATCGTCGCCTTCAACGAGTATCGTGTAAAACCCGGTAATGGTACCGCAGTTGGAGGTACCGCACCGCTCGAGAAGCTTGGGCAGCTGAGAGAAAACCGAAGGGGTAAACCCCCTCGTTGCCGGAGGTTCTCCGATGGCAAGTCCTATTTCGCGCTGAGCCCTGGCAAAACGAGTCACCGAATCGAACAGGAGCATCACATCCTTGCCCTGGTCTCGGAAATATTCGGCGATTGTCGTGGCCATATACGCACCGCGTAGCCGTGCAAGCGGCGGAGCGTTGGACTGGGCGACAACCAGCACGGAGCGCTTCAAGCCTTCCGGGCCAAGGTCGTTTTCGATGAACTCCCGCACTTCCCGGCCTCGTTCGCCTATGAGCGCAATGACGTTGACATCTGCTTCCGTGTTCCTCGCAATCATCCCGAGGAGCGTCGATTTGCCGACACCGCTGCCGGAAAAGATACCGAGACGCTGTCCCTTCCCTGCCGTACAGAGTGCATCTATTGAGCGGATTCCGGTGACAATTCGTTCTCTTATCTGCGAACGCAGGAGCACATCCGGAGGCTCTGAGTATATCGAGTACCAGTCGACCGCACCGGCAAAGCCTTTCCCGTCGATCGGTCTTCCCAAAGGATCGAGCACACGGCCCAACAGCTTCTCAGAAACCGGCACCGTCAGGGTTTCCCCCATCGCCGTCACCTGACATCCGACTTCAATACCGGATATATCGGTGTACGGCATCAACTGGACTGTCTTTCCGTGAACCCCAACCACTTCGGCCCAGACCGGCGAAGGGGTGTTCGGTATCGCGATCTGACACAGCTCTCCAACCACAACCTGGGGACCGGTGCTCTCTATGAGCAGGCCCTGTACGCGGGAAACGCTTCCGGTGAATTTTATTGGATCGGTTCTTGAGATGGTGAGATTATACTTATCGAACATTCTGTCGTTCCCCTCCCCAGGAGTCTTTAGACCGTCAACCCTCCCCGCGTATACGTATTGGTGCAAGCTCTATGATCTTTTCTTCAATCTCATGGAGCTGACTCGAAATCCGGGCGTCAATCTGCCCAAAATCGGTTTCTATCACACAACCGCCCCTGTCGACCGAGGAATCTTCCACCACGGTAATAGACTTTACGTTCTCAACCATCCGCATGAAGTCCTTCACATGCTCGGAGGTAAGGTCCACATCTTCAAGATTCACCCGGATGATCACCTCACCCCGGCTTTTCAACTTCCGGAGTGCCTGAATCACGTTATTTATCACTACGTTCTTCTGGTTCTCAGATATGACCTTTACAACCTTCTTGGCTATGAGGAGCACCAGGTTGATCAGTTGGGTTTCAGATTCCTGGATAATCTCGTTTCTTTTTTCGATTGCGTGATTGATGACATTGTGAAGCTGCTCTACGAGCCGTTCCACCTCGGCCCGGCCTTCCTGGTAGCCGTCCTCATGTCCCTTTTCGAAGCCTTCCTTCCTAGCCTGCCCGGTGATCTCGTCCACCTGCTTCTGTGCGTCTTCCATAAGTGAAGCGGCCCTTTCTTCGGCTTCCTGCCTTATCCGGGCCGCTTCCGCTTCCGCGGTTTGTTTCGCGGCCTGGGCTTCGTCGGTCCGTCTCTTCACTTCCTCAAAGGCTTTTGACTCGGCGTTCTTGATGATCTCGTCTGCTTCACGTTTGGCCCGGGCAATCATCTCAGCCTTTTCGGCTTCCCAGGATTCCTTGAACGCTTCCGCCTCACGGCGTAAATCATCCGCGGTTGGGCCTGAGTATTGGAGTATTTCTTCTTCGACTTCCGGTTCTTCCACCTCTTGCCTGGGTGGTTCCACGCTTACCGAGGAGGTGAGGTTGGTTACTTCCGTAGGACGGAAAACGTTCTTAGCCAATTAGTGCCCCCTGTAATTTCACCGCTATATAACCATCTCGTCTTCGCCTGACCGGGCGACCACAATCTCGCCCTGGTCTTCGAGTTTTCTGATAATCGAGACGATCTTCTGCTGGGTTTCCTCTACGTCTTTCAACCGGACCGGTCCCATGTACTCCATCTCTTCCTTGAGCAGCGACGCGGCGCGTTTGGACATGTTCCGGTATATCTTGTCCTGAACCTCAGCTTCCACGCCGCGCAGCGCCTTTGCCAGCTCCGCGGTGTCTACCTCCCGGAGCACTTTCTGGATTGCCCTGTCATCGAGGAGCACGATATCTTCAAAGACGAACATCCGTTTCTTG
>CAZHXC010000383.1:0-3914 GCA_964536145.1 uncultured Spirochaetales bacterium
CGATATCGATTCTGATGGTCCCGGAGGATGTTCGTGATGATAGCGAGATCCGGAGATAGAATACCTTTGCCGCGCAGATCCCCGAGCTGCCAGCTCGACAATTCGAGCACCACCGGAGCGTCACGGCTCGTTCCGTCACACAGGAAGGTGAGCGGCGAGACGGTGATATTGCCGCCGAGCCTGGCCTCCGGATTGTAGCTTTTCAGCAGATGATGCAACACGGTAGCGGTGGTGGACTTACCTTTTGTACCGGTGATTGCGGCGACGGGCCCCTGATGAATCCTTAAGAATACCGAGATATCCGTTTCAAGTTGCTTCACCGGTTGGAGGTAAGGAGAATCAACCGGCACGGCCGGATTTTTTATTACTACATCGGCATTTCTGAAATCCTCGATATCATGCCGGCCAAGCACGAACCGTATCGGCAACCCTTTGAGTTTTTCGATGGACGGCGCAAGGACCTCGCCGGATCGCAGGTCGGTTACCGTAACCTGCGCGCCGTGCTTTGAGAAGAAAAGCGCGGAAGCAAGCCCGCCGCCGTGAAGACCGAGTCCCATAACGGTTACGCGCAATCCAGAGATGTTGCTAAGCGTTATATTCAACGAGGTATTCCTTCATATCCTGCTCGTTCAGGTAGGGTTTGATGGTGAGATTTTCCCACACGCTGTTCCAGGAGGGCGGAACCCGCCGCTTTATGGCTTTGAATGCAGGCAGCTCTTCGCTGAAGTCATTTGAGCGCAGCGACTTCTGGATGATACCCATAAGCGGTGTAACAAAGGTCAGTGCCTTGTGGAGATAGGGCGCGCTCTTTCTTCTGCCCTGTCTGTCGAAGTCGATGAGCTCCTGACAGATGGTTTTGTACTTGCAACGGAAAGGGTAGTAAGGGTATATGCGCTTTTGCGGCGGAAGAAAGAGCTTTGTAAAGAACTTGGTAAGCTCGTGATCAATCCAAATCCCCTGCACCATATATCCGCGGCCGGTTTCGCCAATCCACACCTGATCGATCGTCTGTTTCACCTTGAAGCCGGCAACCTTGCTGTCAAGTCTTTCTACCGAGTCCAGCGGAATCACCGTGCCCTCGAGAAAGAGCTTCTGCGATCTGTATTCAGCTGTTGAGTCATTGGTGCCCTGCTGGATAAGCGTGTGATCGTGAGTTCTGAAGGCGAGATCAAGTTTCAGAATATAGAGATAATGGGTTTCGCCGATTTTGTAGAGCTGAAAAAAACCGGGACGAAGAATGTCGGATGGATCAAAAAAGTAGGTCAACTCATTGAAAACCTGAGGTACCAGCGGCACGACGCCTGAGAGCAGGATCTTCAAGGTTTCCAGATAGCGTTCAGTTGGCGTTCTTACCGTAACGTCGTGGTGAATTGGAAAGGAGGGGATAAAGAAATCCTCCGAGAGTTTCAGGAAGAACTCCTCATTCTGGGTGAAATGACGGGTATACGTGGCAATTCCGCTGGTCCTCTCGGAAAGGAGGCTGTTGATCTCGGCATCTGTGAAGTTTACACGAATCTCGTCCTGCAGTTTTGCCATTGCTCTACTATAATCATATTTCAAGAGCTTTGAAAATCGATTTCCTTGCTCCAAGGGCAGATCGAAAAACCCACCTTCTGATGGCGGCTGCAGAATGTAAGTCCATACACAATGGTGGTTTTTCGCATCTGGCGATGTCAAAGCAACGGTTTTTCGAGGCGCCCCACAAGAATTGTAACTTCTTACTTACTTGACGCTACCATGGCAAAAATGCATAATCACCCCTTTAACGTTGCCGAGAAGGCTAATGAGCTCAAATTGGAGATTGCCGTAATCAACGGACTATATTTGGCCCTTTAGCCGTATTTTGTGTTATATTATCTACTTACAAGGAGATGCCCCAGTGCCGTGCGGCAGAAAGAAGAAACGTCATAAAATTGCAACGCACAAGCGAAAGAAAAAACTGAGGATGAATAGACACAAGAAGAAGTAATGCCTTCTTATAACGGGAACCGACTGAAAAAATCCTTTGCGATACTTATGTCGTGGTTGGCCCTTGTGTCCACATCCTTTGCAGAATCTCTATGGGATCCCGACTCTCCCGGTTTGTTAGCCGGTTCGTCGGTCATACAGACCGGAGATACCCTGCTTGTCAGCATTGACATTGATCAAGATCTCTCTTACGACTCCTCGAGAATCGATTCAGAACGTGTTTCGATAGAGCTTACCGGAGGTGAAGGGGGAGATCTGCTTTCATTCCTGCCCACCGGGTCTTCGTCGGGGAACCAGTCATTGACCGGAAGCGAGGAGATCTCGTTTCAAACCTCCTTCGCCGTCAGTGTGGTAGAAATCGATGCTGACGGGAACCTCCTGCTGCGCGGCGGCCGTACTGTCGTCTTGCAGGGCAAACAGGCGACCATAACGCTTACCGGAACCGCCGACCCTTCGTTTGTCGGTGAGGGCCGGAGACTTCCATTTTCGAGCATCGTTGATGCGAGAATCGTGTACGAGACCTTTCTCTCTGCGGGAGAGCCGGTTATTCAGCCGGATGATATAGAGGAAGTGCCGGTGGCTGCCGCGGCTGAGGGCGTGGAGCCTGAAGGCCCGGCCGCGGAAGCTGCAGAACCCGGTACCGCAGAACCAACCGTGGAAGAGGAAGCGCCGACGGCCGAAGCCGGAGAACCGGTAGCCACGGTCCCCGCGCTTACTGAAGAAAAGAAGCGAGAGCTGCTGCTCTTGTACCTGAATCGTCTTCTCGATCTTGCATTCGAGTAATTTTGGAGAGAAGGAAACCTATATGACCCCTTTATCCATACACTCGCCCGATGATCTGCGAGGGTTGCCTGACGAGATATTGCCTGAAATCGCCGCGCAAATCCGTGAGCGAATAATCGGAGTTGTAAGCCGGAACGGCGGGCACTTAGCTTCCAACCTTGGCGTGGTTGAGCTCACCATAGCACTCCACCGCATTTTTCAGTCGCCTGAAGATTGCATCGTGTGGGATACCGGTCACCAATGTTATACCCACAAGATGCTTACAGGCAGGTCTGACACCCTCGATACCATCAGACTCAAAGGTGGGTTGAGCGGATTTCCAAAGAGATCGGAAAGCGTGCACGATATTGTGGAAACCGGTCATGCTTCAACATCGATCTCTGCGGCTCTCGGTATTCTTGCCGGCAGAGAGATTCAGGGGAACAACGGTAGAATTGTTGCGGTTATCGGCGACGGTTCGTTCACCGGCGGCATGGCATTTGAAGCGATAAACCACGCCGGACACCTCGGCAAAAACCTGATTGTGGTGCTCAACGACAATCAGATGTCCATTGATCCCAACGTCGGTGCTCTTGCGAGCTATCTGAGCCGGATTACCGCCACGCGTCTGTATCAGACCTTGAGAAGCAGATTCGATACCAGTGTCAGAAAGTTCCCGCTTTTCGGGAAACGGGTGATGTACTTCATCGACAGGCTCAAGAAGGGTGTAAAGGCTTTTTTCTTCAAAGAATCACTCTTCTTTGGTTTGGGGTTTGAGTATGTGGGCCCCATAGACGGACACAACATACCACTCCTACAGAAGGTCTTCAGGAACGTCCGTGAGTTGGACCGGCCGGTTCTTGTTCATGTTATCACCCAGAAGGGGAGGGGCTACTCCAAAGCTGAGACAAATCCTACCCACTTTCACGGTGTGGGCCCCTTTTCTCTCGTGGATGTCGTAGACGGTAAGATAGAGAAGAAGAGCTCACCCTCATTTTCTCAGGTGTTTTCCCAAAGCCGGGTGAAGCATGCAGAATCGGACACGAAGGTGGCTGCAATAACCGCCGCGATGACCCAGGGTACCGGTCTCGCTCATTTCCAGGAGCGGTTTCCTGAACGGTTTTTCGATGTCGGTATTACCGAACAGCATGCGGTTACATTTGCGGCGGGTCTCGCGCTGAGCG
>CAZHXC010000384.1:0-3905 GCA_964536145.1 uncultured Spirochaetales bacterium
GTCATTTTGGGATGCATCCATCATCGCCGCAAGCTTGAGCGCCGGGGCTCAGGAACTCTGGACGGAAGATCTCAATTCCGGGCAGATCTACGGAGAAATCAAGGTGGTAAATCCGCTGCAGTGAGGAGGTTCTTCTCATGAACATGAACACAATTATCATGCTTGCCGTTCTCGTGGCACTTGCCGTCGTGCTTGTTGCGCGGGATGGCCCGAAAGGAGTCCTCGAAGGCTTGAAGGCGGGTGGCAGAACCATCGCCAACACATGGATCCTCATTTTGATCGCTATCGCCATCGGTGGCTTCCTCACGGTGCTCGTCCCCACCGAGCTCATTTCACGCTACATAGGCGGGGAGAGCGGTTTCAAAGGGCTTCTCATCGGCTGGGCGGTGGGCGGCATCATCCCGGGAGCGCCGTATACGGCATTGCCTATTGCCGGGAGCTTGCTTTCGAGTGGTGCGGGGGTGGGTCCGGTCATGGCTCTGGTGCTCTCCTCGGGCATGGGCATTGCGCTGACCCGCATCCCGATGGAAATCGCATTCATCGACTGGAGGTTCTCGCTCCTCCGTCTGCTTTCGGCTTTTATCCTACCGCTTATCGGCGGGCTTATTGCGATCGGGATAAATAAAGTGCTCGGGCTGTTTCCGGGCTGATCGGGGTTGTAATCGGGGCGCCGCCTCTCCCGGACTCCCGCGGAATGGCATCGACGTGTTTGCGATGCATGCCTGACTGCTGATAGTATAGCCGGAACATGAACGTAGAAGACTCAAAAGTGTTTTCGCTCCTCGAGCTTTTTGATGCACAGGTCAGGGAGACCGGAACGTTTGAGATTTCGGTAGAAGAGCTTTGCAGGTATTTGGATATACCGATTGTGGATGCGTTTCGCAATCTGTACACGAGCGCTCCAGGGATTTCGGGGTATGTGCCCCACCGCTTTACACCTGACTCAATGACCGAGCTCGCCCAGCTCATCGATCGTTTCAGCGGTTTTGACGCACACCGGGTAGTTCATTCCTGCGGAGCACTCCTGGACAGCGAGGATCAGAGCGAGCTCGCGGCGGTGTATGTGGATACGGTTAACAGTGTTCTTGCAGCCCACACGCCGCAAACCGAAGAGTTCAACGATATGTGCAGGCATTTCAGGACGCCCCGCCGGGCTTTCGCGGTGTATCTGGACCACTTCTTCAACCCAAAGGATCTTTACGACAAAACGGTTGAGACATTTCTCGCTTCCCGCAGTTACACATTTCCTCATATGGCCCGATACATAGTCGAGCGTCGCCTGGATCTCCTCTTTGAGCGGAACATCCTCTCATTTGAGAGTCTCTGCGAACCGCTATTCGAGCGGCTTACGGGAAGAAAAACGCAGCCGGAACCACAGGACGCCAATTCGGAAGCGTTACGCACCCTCGGTCTTGACTCACTTCCATCGGACAGGCAGAGCTTGCGGTTGCACTACAAGACACTCATGAAGACCTATCATCCGGATATCAATCCGCAAGGCCTCGAGATGAGCAAGAAAATCAACACCGCCTACGCCGAGCTTCTCGCAATTCTGAACTGATGCCCAACCGTGGTCGGTCCGACGGTCGCAACGAAAAAGAAACACGGCTAAATTGACAGCGCAGGGAATCGGTCTTATGGTAATCGAGAGCGGGGAGAACCAGCGAGCCGACCTGACGACAAACGGCTACCTGGTGCGTCTCAAGTCGGCTGACCTATCGGTCCTGCACATCGGGGATTTGCATGAACCCTACGCCGAGCTGGAGCAACTACGGGGGAGGATCGATTTCCTGATACACATGAAAGTTGGCGTGCGGACTCCCGGGGTCGATGGGATGAACGCCGAAGGGCTGGCCAAGTTGCGCCAATTCGTTGACCGGACGAGGCCTCGCTATTTCGTCCCTATCCATTACAGGACGGACAGAGCGAGCGACCCGATTCCACCGGGCAATTGGCCGCCTGACGTCACCGATGTCGCCGCATTTATCGAAAGCATGCGCGAAGGAATCGGGGATCTCACGACGATTCTTCCGTTCACTGCCGGACAAACGTACGAAGTTGAGCTGCCGGCGAAGAAAGTTGTCTGGAAGTGGCAGTGGCGTAATTCCTGGACCGAGCCCACCTGGCTGTGATCCGGCCATAAAAAAACACGAACCCGTACCATCGAGAGCTCGTCGATTGTTTCAGCGATTCTGATGCCTACCGGATCTTGCATTTTTGCGGAACGCTCTTAGATACTTCGCGCCCGGCTTAGCATGTGCTATTATCGAGCAAAATCAATAACAGAATAGGAGAAGCGATGTGAGACAGCTCCGGGCGGTAATAGCATGCATTCCATTGGTTTTGATAGTCTCGTGCGGTTGGTTCGCAAACGGAGATGAGGAGATGCTCGACGACGGGCTCATACACGTCACCGGCAACCTCGGCCAAATGAGTTCGAGTTCGGTTTTTTCGACTCTGGCGGTTGATTCAATCACCCATATCGACGCCATACCGTTGTATGAAGCAGCGATAGAGACGTATATGATTGAATACGCTGAGCAGATTGCCGTCGGGTCAGACGGTACATTTGACATCGGGCTCCAACCGGAACAGCCGTGGTTGTTAGCGCTCAAAGATCTCAATGCAGCCGACTCCCGTGATATCTATCAGGGCGTCTTAGCTTTGGGAGTAGGGAGTGAATCCCTGTTGTACTTCCCCATCGATGTGGCGACCGACGACATTGCGCTGGGAGATCTTATTCCAAACGGCGATGAATACGTACCGGCAGATAATTCGACGGATTTCATGTCGCTTTTCGATGCACCCCTCGATTCGCTCCAACTTCTCGCCAGGTTTGACGGCATGGGGAAGTTCGTCAAGAACTACTACACGAACCGGGATCCGAACACCGGGACCGTGATAGGTGTCGATTTGTACATAGATTACCAGACCACTGATCCAATCATTGGAGGAGTATTTTACGATCCCTCGCAGTATGAAAAGAACAGGTACGCCGTGGGTTTTGAGTTTTTCGATGGGGCGATGTTCAACGCGACTGACGTCACTTCCGGCACGAGCCTCATTGAAGTATTGCCACCCAAAGGCTCGACCGTGTACGGGCACGATGAACGAGTCCCGTACACCTACGATTCTCCCGTTTCCACTTCAGGAAGCTACATTACAAGTGACCGAGACGGCGGAGGGATCGAGGTTTGGTTCGATGATTACAATCTCAGCTTCGGGGCCGACGAGGCAACAGGCGACATCAGATATATCGGGGTCTGGCTCGAGGATGATATGCCCGTGGGAACCTGGACACTTCGGGAAAACGGAAGCGAAGTCGCGTGGCAGGATGTTACGGCGGTGGATGAGATGGATAGCCAGGGACGATTCACCGTGTTTGTAGCGGTGCCGAGGTTTGATTTTGACGCGAACGGTGTGCTCGAGAGGCTCGAGGTGAAATTTGTCTATTGGGATGAAGAATTCGGCGCATATCAGGATATGCTTGACTACAGCGTTATCGAGGCGTTTATCGATCAACCAGTGATTGGTCTTAGGGATTTTACACCCGATGGTGGAGCCCTGGAAGAGCGGATAGTAAGCGATACAATCACTCCGTTTGAGCCCGGCACTCTGGTAGTCACTTCTTTCGAGAACGTTTGGACCAACGATCCGGTGCTCAACCCGAACGCCCATCCCATCGATCAGTTTGGCGTTGTGTATAACTATGGCGCAATATCCATCGCCTTTGGGTTGGAGCTTTCGTACTAATAGTCGGCATCGTGAATACTCTCTCGCTCACACGAGAAGAAAAAACAAAACCCGCCTCTGCGTTGAAGCGGGTTTTGTTGCGTAAAAGAGGTGCTTTTGAGCCGTGAAGGGATCGAACCTTCGACCCGCAGATTAAGAGTCTGCTGCTCTAC
>CAZHXC010000385.1:0-247 GCA_964536145.1 uncultured Spirochaetales bacterium
TTCACACCGGATACTCGCCGCATTCAGGGGGGCACAGGAAGGCTTTCTGAATCTCAAGATACTGCCTCCCGAAGAAGAAGCGGTGGATCTTCTAAGGAAACGCTTTGTCACCGGAACCGGGGAAGCATCCGTGCAGGTAGCGTTTGCGGCGGAGGACGGTTACAAGCGCCTGATGGCTCCTTCTCTGGAAAATGAACTAAAGACGGAGCTAAAGATCCAGGCTGATAAGGAGGCTATACGGGTCTTT
>CAZHXC010000385.1:257-3893 GCA_964536145.1 uncultured Spirochaetales bacterium
AAACCTGCGGGAACTCCTGCTCGCGGCGCCGATGGGAGGCCGCACCACGTTGGGGGTAGACCCGGGGCTGCGGACCGGCTGCAAGATTGTCTGCTTAAATGCCCAGGGAGATCTCCTTCACCACGAGACCATCTACCCGTTGCCACCCAAATCCGACACCGAGGGTGCGGCCGGTCGTATACGAACACTCCTAAAGGAATACCAGATTGAGGCGGTAGCAGTGGGGAACGGTACCGGAGGCAGGGAGGCTCTTTCGTTTATCGAAAACCTTGGACTAAGAGAGGTAATCGTGACCATGGTGAACGAGAGCGGGGCCTCGGTCTACTCGGCCTCTAAAACCGCCCGGGAAGAGTTTCCCGATCACGATCTTACTGTCAGGGGTTCTGTATCCATTGCCCGGAGGCTCATGGATCCTCTGGCGGAACTGGTAAAGATTGATCCGAAGTCAATCGGTGTAGGACAATACCAGCACGATGTAGATCAGAAGCAGCTTAAGAGCAGCCTGGATGATGTAGTCTCATCCTGTGTAAACGCCGTTGGGGTAGATGTGAACACCGCCAGCAAAGAGCTTCTTTCCTATGTCTCAGGGCTGAACAGCAAAACAGCAAAAGCCTTGGTGCAATACCGCAACAGAAACGGGGCTTTCGAGAGCAGAAACGCTCTTCTGGAGGTGCCAGGTCTTGGGGCCAAGTCTTATGAACAGTGCGCCGGGTTTTTGCGGATACGCGGAGCCGGGAATCCCCTGGATGCGAGCGCCGTGCATCCAGAGCGCTATTCGCTGGTAGAGCGGATGGCCCGAGACCTCGAAGCTTCAGTAGACGAGCTCATGAAGCGGCCGGAGCTGCGACGGAAGATTCGGCTGAAACAGTACGAAAGCAAGGACGTGGGAATGCCCACCCTCGAAGACATCATGACGGAGCTGGAAAAACCGGGGCGGGATCCCCGGGAGGAGTTTTCGGTATTCTCCTTTGCCGAGGGAGTCCAGACCATGGAAGATCTGCAACCGGGGATGGAGCTCCCCGGTGTAGTGACCAATGTGACCAACTTCGGCGCCTTTGTGGATGTGGGTGTGCATCAGGATGGACTTGTGCACGTGAGTCAACTGGCGGACCATTTTGTCACAGACCCCGGAGAAGAAGTAAAAGTGAACCAAAAGGTGAAGGTATGGGTATTGAGTGTAGATATCCCAAGACGGCGTATTGCGCTTTCCATGACGGGCCCCGGTGAAAACGGCCGGCCTATGGGAGCCTGATGGCTACCGCTCACGCGGGAGGAATCATCATGAACGTAATCGGATGGATACGACAGGCCGATCCTTCCCTTGACTACCTGGTAGACAGGGACCTGCTCGGAGAAGATAGCGAGCGAAAACATAAGAGGATAGGCAAATCAGGATGGTGTGCCGAGTATGTCAGGAACAGAAAACCTGGCGGTGGTTGGGGTAATCGATTTTACCAGCCCAAATGGACTTGTACCCATTACACCATTCTCGAATTGAGGAATCTCGAATACCCCGCGACCGATAAGGTGCTTCTCGAAGAAATCAACAGAATAGGGACCGAGGAAAAGGCAACAGACGATGGAATCAACCCTGCCGTGACAATGGACGTGAGCGATACCTGCGTTACCGCGATGTACCTGAATTATGCGGCATATTATGGGGCGGATATCGGTATCATTGAAAGAACCGTCGATTACATACTTGGCCAGCGAATGCAGGATGGAGGGTATAACTGCAATTTCAACCAGAAAGGTGCCGTTCACAGCTCACTACATACTTCAATATGCGTCCTTGAAGCATTTCACACGTACGCCTTATGCGGATACTCTTATAGAATGCGCGAAATCGAATCGTCAATGGCGGGAATCATCGGTTTCGTATTGGAGCACAGGTTCTTCAGATCAAGCAGAACCGGCGAGGTAATAGATAAAAAAATGCTGATGATGACTTACCCTTTCCGATGGAAGTATACGGTATTGCGGGCATTAAACACGTTTGTCGACTGTAATGTACGATACGATCAACGAATGGATGAGGCGCTGAACATAATCGAGGGCAAACGGGCAAAAGGAAATACCTGGAAAATGCAATCGGGCTATCCGGGGCAAACGTATTTTAGGATGGAGGATCCAGGGAAACCGAGCCGACTGATAACATTTCTGGCTTTGAAGACACTGAAGAAATACCGGAATTATGACCTGACAACTGTTATGTGAATCCTCGACGCTGTGCGATTACTGAGGGTCAAATGGGAGGGCTCAACGGTTGCCTCTCATCAGACGTTGAGGCAACATCGCTGTGGAGCATAAGAGCCGTTACACCGGCGCAAGCGTCCCGGAAAAGATGATCCATGCGAGCACCGTCTTCGCTGACAAGCTGAGCACAATATAGACACCCTCGCCGTAGAGGTATTCCTTCCAGGGACCGATCTTCTTGTACTGCAGAACCATATTGACGATCCACGGAACGAGGCCAGCGACACAACCGTAGACGAAACTCGTCCATCGGGTCTTTGGAGCATGCTCGTTATCGTCCTCCATCGAATTGCCGAAGAGGTTCATGGCAGCATTCACGCCCAACGAGGCGATGAGCGCCGCGAGCTCGTAGATACCGACGAGGAGCGCGATGACGATGATCATCACCGAAGAAGAAAGTGCGTATTCGAAGAAGCGGATCGGATTCTTCTTCCGCTCCAGGTTCGCCACGTACGATGTGTAGCCGATGGTCGATGGATAGAAGTGGGCGAGTGCGGAGAGAAGCAGGAAGATCGCCACGGCGGGACCGAACCTGAGATTGATCCAGACCTGCGGATCCTGTCCTGCAGAACAGAGTACCGATATCGTGATACACTAACGCGAAGGCGACAGGATAATATGCTGCAGCCGGCATCACAGGGTGGGTTTTTCGATCTGCCCGTCTATTGCCGATCAGTTTGAGAAACTTGGAGGTGTGCTGTGTTGAGAAGACTGCCGGTTTTAGTGCCCGCGTGTGGGGTTGCGATGATCGCTCTGCTGTTCGGATCGTGCGCGTCGGGTCCGCCTGAGGGTCTGGGACCGGTGGAGCTCGTGGAAACGGTAGACGTTGATCGATATCTGGGCCGCTGGTATGAAATTGCCCGCTACCAGAGCGGCTTCGAGAAGAACATCTATGGGGCTACCGCCGAATACTCCTTGCGCAACGACGGGAAGATCCGGGTGGTGAACAGCGGATTCCGCGGCAGCCTCGACGGGAAGTACAAGCAGGTGAAGGCGATTGCCTGGATCCCAGATCCCGAAGTCCCGGCCGCGCTCAAGGTGAGCTTCTTCCCGCTGACCGCCGGCGATTATCTGATCATCGGCCTCGATCAGAAGAACTACCAATGGGCGGTCGTTGGGAACAACTCCAGGGACTATCTCTGGTTCCTGGCACGAACCCACGAAATCAGCGAAGAGCTGTACGGACGGATGGCGGATATCGCGAAGTCGCAAGGATTCGATACGGAAACCCTCTTCCGGGTGCCTCAGAAACCGCGGGAATAACTCCGACGGTGAAAACAGCGGATATGCAGAACTTCAAGCTCGTGCTCTGTTATGACGGTGCACGGTTCCGCGGCTGGCAGCGCGGGAACGGCCGGACCGTTCAATCGACCCTCGAAG
>CAZHXC010000386.1:0-3513 GCA_964536145.1 uncultured Spirochaetales bacterium
TCTCATCGCGCTCTCCCCCTTGAGCGAATCTCCTGATCGATCTGCAAAATTCCCCCGCCCGAATTCAACACTTCAACGATAATATCGAGCAGCCTGTCCGGAGACAGCCCGGCGCTGAGGCCTCTCAGTACGGTTGATGCGAGCGCTGAATATCGACGTGACGGCACGTTACTGCCGATCATGGCGTTGGCAAGTCTTATTTGATCTTCCGGCGTTGCATATGCGAATTGCACAATCTTGCCGAGTGCTTCGCCTGCATATAGCACTTTTTCCAGATCCACTTGACCTCGCAAGAGGGACTCCAAAGCGCCACGCTCCACACCTGACTGGAGAAACAGGCTGAGGCGGCCCAATGGTTCTGCAAGCTCAGACGCCTCCATTTCATCGTACCCCGAGCTTTCCAGTACCTGTTTCAACCAGAGGAGTCGCCCCACCTCCAAGTTAATCGCCCCGATAAGACGCACCGGCTCAACGTCTTTTGCTGCCCCTTCCAGAACCAACAGTCCTATCGTATCTCCCGGAATTTCCTCCTCCCGTAGTGTCATGATGACCGACAACACGTCCGCTTTGATCGGCTCATATATATCGGGGATTTTGAGATACCAAGAAGGCAGCGGATCAGGAGCTCCATATAAAAAGCTACTCAACAAGATCAGGAGAAGGCAAATAGTAGTGTTCCTCTTGGAGATTATCTTCACGTTTATCTATCCGGCCTGCCCCCGTCCGGTATTTCCACGGGCGTATCGGTTTCAGAATCCCCGGGTGGAGCCCCGGTTTCGATATTACCGGAGATGTCCCCGGGTACTGACGCCGGCATGCCGACATCCCTTACATCCTCGAGAATTTGCTCCACACGCCGTAACGCCGTTTCCGCGTATGACCGACCCACACTAACCGCTCGGTCGCCTGATTCGACGTTCCGTTTGGCCGCGGCGGTTACTGCCGCCGGCGCCACCCCTCTCCGTAGTCTTTCGTCTGCAAATTGAATAGCCTGAGTTAGCCGACCGGCCGCTTCTCCAGGATCAACGGGGAGATCCGGTACAAAGGCAAACTGCAGCACGAGGTGTACCGCGCCGGTTGCTACCGGTGTTGCGGCAAGTTCCTGCACCAATTGGGCGCGAAACTCTTCTACCCACTCTTCTCCGCGCTGTTCCAGAAACGCCGGAGGAACGGCAATTTCCAGATCCGGCTGCCCGCCGGCAAAAACGGCCGCGGTGATCCAGATCAACATCAACGGCACAAAAACCGTTCGTTTTCTTATACTAATCATCATCCCGTGTCCTATTGCGCCTTACAAACTCATCACTGATTTCCGACCGCCGAACGGATCGGAGATTTGATAATCCGCCTGCGGGTCAGGCACCCACATTTCCTTGTCTACCAAAAAATTGTACGAATAAAACTCACCGCGTCTCAGCTTCATATCGATGACCCATGTCCCATCTTCCAGCCGTTTCAGTGTATGTGACTTTGCATCCCAATCGTTAAAATCTCCGACAAGAGAAACCGTGCTCGCCTCAGGCGCTACCAGCTCAAAACGTACAACGAGGCTTTCACTCACCTGATTCTCGGCCACAGGCATTGCCGGCGTATTCTCACGAACCAAGTGCCACACTCCCACCGCTACGGTCAGCGCCGCGGCGAGGCCCACACTTGCAGCGACTCTGCCGGCGCTTATCCTCCTCTTTGCCGGTTTTCGCATCCATTTCACCTGTTGCATAACCCTTTCGGTGAAATCGGCCGGATTGTGATCGCTCATGGGAATAGCGGGCTTTTTCTCCACAAAGTCCGGTTCTTCTGCGTCCCTGGCGAGCAGTACGAGAAGCGGCCGCAGATCATCGGCGCCACCCTGTTGGGAATCAACAAACTCCTCGAGCTCTTCCATCTGGTGACGGCTGATTCTGCCGTTCGCCTGCCACCTATCGATGAGTCTGTCAGCCTCTCGTCTGTTCATCTGGCCCCTCTTCTTCTCTATACATACTACCAGCTTTGTCGCGTTACGGTTGCATTTCGAGAAAGAATTTTCTCAATTTTTTTCGGGCGCGATGCAACCTCGATTTTACGTTCTCTCGCCCGATACCGAGACTCACCGCCACCTCCGAGATCGAAAGTTCCTCCAGATAATAGAGGATAGCCGGGTCCCGTAGCTTTTTTGGCAGCGAACGTACGGCCTTGCGGACCTTTTGTTGATCCTCACTTTGCAGCACCGTCTCTTCGGCGCTTATCTGTGAGCGATATGCATGATCCCCACTATCGATCAACAGACGTCCTTCCTCGGACTGCGTATCCACGGGAAACTCGATACTCCCACGGCGGTTCTGGGTTACTTTTCGGCTTTTCATATAGTTAACCGCAACAGTATACATCCAGGGGAAGAACTTTAGCGTCAAGTCAAAACTCGCCAACCTACGGTAGACACGAATAAAGACTTCCTGTGCAGCATCCTCGGCATCGAAATTGTCGTCGAAGTAAGAACGGGCGAGACTCAGCACGGTACGTTGATATCGGTTAACGATTTCTGCAAAGGCATCGGGGTTTCCCCTCATCACTTCGCTGACAGCCTCGAGATCGCGCGCATCGTGTTCTCTCGTTCCGGATGTCTGTTCAGGTTTGTCGGGACGGTCCATGGCGTCAAACATATCACAGAGTAAAAAAACAACTTTTTTGATGCAACAACGCAACCAGCCGAGGGTCGCAGTGGTAAAGGAATATACAACAACCATGGAGGTGTGTGATGACGAATACTAAATTACTCACGGCATTCTTTTTCCTGATGTTCGTAGCGTTGATCCTGTTTGCCGTCTTGAGCGGATGCTCATTGTTCAGATCCGAAGGAGCCCTACAGCTGAGCATTACCGATGCTCCTGTGGATGCGGACAGCGTTGCGGGTGTGTATATCACTGTGACGTCCATCGAGTATAACAGGAACGGCGAGTGGGAACAATTCGAAGACTTTGCAGGACCGGAGAAGTTCAATCTCACCGAATTGACAAACGGTAACAGCGAGCTTATTGGCACGCTGGTGCTGCCGGAGGGGCAATACACTCAGATCCGGTTCATGCTCGATGCGCCAAATGAGGGCGGCTCTGATAGTCAGAATCCGGGAAGCTACATCGAGTTCACAGACAGCTCGCAGAGCCCTCTGTTTGTCCCGAGCGGGGCGCAGACCGGTTACAAGGCAGAGGCGGGAGAGCCCTTCATTGTGCCGGCCAACGACGTAGTTGCCATTACGGTGGATTTCGATCTGAGAAAGGCACTCGTAGAGCGAGGCGACACCGGCTCGTACATACTCAAGCCGGTGCTTAGGTTAGTGGTGGAGGATCAGGCGGGATCAATAACCGGAGGGGTAACCTACCCGGGGGCCTATAGCCTGGTGGTATTTGCCTATGAAAACGGTACCTACAGTGACACCGAAACGTGCGAAATCTGCCGTTCTGCCCGCCGCGATCAGGCTGTCGTTTGTGTGGTGGAAAAACCCACCGATGTGTTTACGATCGAGAAGTCGGGCAGGTA
>CAZHXC010000386.1:3523-3880 GCA_964536145.1 uncultured Spirochaetales bacterium
CCGAAACGGCTGAGTCCGACGGATCACGGTTTCCGAACGCTGTGAGCAGCGATCTGGTCGAAAATGACGAAACCGGGGCGCTCGGGTATGTGCTCTCCTTTCTCGCTGCGGGCACCTACGACCTCGTCGTTGCCGAATACGACTCCACCACCGGAAACTATCTTGGAGTTGTGACGACCGTAGAGGATGTTACGGTAGAGAGCGGTGGGACAAACACTCAGGCTATCTCCGTGCCGTAAGAAGCGGCACATGAGTATGTCAGTAATAACGAAGAACAAACTTTATTTTAAGGAGAAGAGATGATCCCACATTCCTGACCAAATTCACAAAAAATAGATTTTCTTATACCGCGGACCC
>CAZHXC010000387.1:0-1783 GCA_964536145.1 uncultured Spirochaetales bacterium
GGAAGCGCCGGTGCCGGCCCTTCTCCTCGCACGAAAGTCAGGATTTCCCCCGAGCTTGATATCGGTACCGCGTCCCGCCATATTCGTGGCTATGGTCACCGCGCCAATGGCCCCGGCTTCGGAGATAATGAGGGCCTCCCGGGCATGATTCTTGGCGTTGAGGACTTCATGCTTGATGCCTTTTTTTATAAGTCTCGCCGAAAGTGACTCAGATTTCTCGATAGATACCGTACCGACGAGGACCGGTTGCCCTCTCTTGTGCGCCCTCTCTATCTCATCGCAAATTGCGTCCGTTTTGAACTCTTCGTTCAAATAGATCACATCGTCCTCGTCATTTCGTATAAGCGGGCGGTTTGTGGGGATTACCACAACTTCGAGGTTGTAGATCTTTGAGAACTCCCTCGCCTCAGTGTCTGCGGTACCCGTCATTCCGGAGATCTTGTCATACATCCTGAAAAAGTTCTGAAAGGTGATAGTTGCGAGGGTCCGATTCCTCTTCGCGACACGAATTCCCTCTTTTGCCTCTATCGCCTGATGGAGTCCCTCGGAGTATCGCCTACCGTGGAGTATTCTTCCGGTGAACTCGTCGACAATTTCGACTTTGTTATCCTGAACGACGTAGTCGACGTCCTTTTTGAACAGCTTGTGCGCCTTCAACGCCTGGGTGAAATAGTGGATATACTCAAAGTTGTCATCGAGAAAAATCGACCCTGAGATCAGTTTCCGGTCAAGAAGCAGCTTCTCAACGGAGTTCAGGCCTTCGTCGGTAAAGGAGACCTTCTTGCTCTTCTCGTCGACTTTGTAGTCGCCGACGGGCTCTTCAGGATACTCCCCGGTTTCAGGGTCCTTGTCGCACTCCTTCAAACCTGAAACGAGGCGGTTTACCTCGTTGAACTTGCTCGTATCGTCTTCGGCGGTGCCCGAGATGATGAGAGGCGTCCTTGCTTCATCGATGAGGATAGAGTCTATTTCATCGATGATGCAGTAATGATGCGATTGCTGTACCCGCTGGCTGGTATTCCATCGCATATTGTCTCTGAGATAGTCAAAACCGAACTCGTTGTTGGTGCCGTAGGTTATATCTCTTGTATACGCTTCCCTGCGTAGCTCATTGTCCATTTGAGAAAGGATGGAGCCTACGGTTACACCGAGATACTCGAATACGGGCCTCATCCAGTTTGCATCACGTTCAGCAAGGTAATCGTTGACCGTCACAATGTGTACGCCTTTGGCGCTCAAGGCATTCAGGTAGGCGGCGGCAACACAGGAGAGCGTTTTCCCCTCACCTGTTTTCATTTCCATCACCTTGCCTTCATGGAGGACAATGGCCCCGAGAATCTGGGAGGCGAAGGGCCTCTCCCCAAGGGTTCTCCGGGCAGCTTCCCGGACAAGGGCGAATGCTTCGGGTAACAGACTATCGAGGGACTCTCCCCCCGCATGCCGCTTTTTCAGCTCATTCGTTGTTTCCGGGTACTGCTGTGCGGGTAACGATCTGGCCCATGTTTCAAGCTCATTTATCCGCTGAAGTATGGGAAGGAGCCGTTTGATATCTTTTTCATGCTGGGAGCCAAATAAAAATTTGAGAAAACTCTGGTTCATGCGTAATTGCTCCGGATTGTCTGGTCATAACAAGTATGTAGCCGGGCGGTATCCACAGTCAAGGCCGGCACAATACGCTACGGAATTCTTGTTTACCGGGTTTCGTTGACAAAGAAAAGAGCGCCGAAGTAGTATGCATCACTACGAGAGCCTCATGAAAAACACAATGTTCCGGTTCTTATGT
>CAZHXC010000387.1:1793-3866 GCA_964536145.1 uncultured Spirochaetales bacterium
GATGCGCCCGCCGTAATGCCTCCTCGGTTATCGAACGGCACCATCAGTTCAGCATGGCTATCGGCAAAATGGAAGATCAGATAGATCTCATTCAACTGCCGGGAAAACCATTCAGTCAGACAATAGACCTCGAGATGAAAAACGGGTTGTTCTATATCAGCAACGGCGCCGGCAAAAAGGTAATGGAGTTTTCCTCATATGGTGATCTCCTTACGCTGTACTACAATCATCAGGCAAATCCGCAGCCGGTGCTTCTTGCGGAAAACAGGAACGCCGGAGAAGTTGCCAATCGAAACGCGTATCGGTATCCCTTCAACGAGGTTGGCGAAATCGCGGTTGCCGATTCCGGATTACTCTATGTTCAGGATGTGGTTGCTGAAGACCGCAGGATCTGGGACGAGGAGCTGAAAACACAGTTACGCAATGTGGTTCTCCGCTTCGGACCCGATGGAGAGCTTCTTGATTATATTGGACAGGAGGGGGTATCGGGCACGCCCTTTCCGTTTATCGATTCGATAAGCCTGGGACAAGGCGGAGTTCTGACGGTTGTTGCGCGTACTACCGTCGACTGGATAGTCTTTTCGTATAACAGATTCGGAGAGCTCCGGCACAGTTACAGTTTTACAAACGCCGATCTTCCCGTACCGAAGGAGGGTGTTATCGCCTCTATAGCCCGGGTGATGCCGGCATCCCAACCGGATATCCTGTATGTGAAAACCGATTATTACAGCAGCGAATCCGCGGGTTCCGATTTTGGATTCAGTAAGTCCGCCGTTCACTCTATAGATACCGCGGCAGCTGTGGTATCCAATTCCATCGACCTTCCTCCGGCGTACAAGACAAGCGGCAAGGCGCAGATGTTTACCAGAGAGAAGGATGAGGTAATCCAGCATCTTTCGGGGATAAGTGAAGGCGGCGTATTCTTCCTTCTCAGTGGCGCAGGTGAAACGCTCTACAACCTCATGCTCGTGGATACCTCCGGAAAGGTTGTTCACCAGGGACTCATAGAGCTCAACGATTCGGAAACCGTTTTCCGGAAGCTCTATGTTACTCCGGGGGGTATCCTCACGGCGCTGATCGGCGGAAACACCAAAGCCGACGTGGTGCTCTGGAGAACCGACAGACTCATAAGCGGGGAGATATGAAAATCGTAGATTCAAAAACGATGTCTCTTATCGATTCTCGTGCCCAGACCGAATATGAAATTCCTGCACGTATTCTGATGGAGAACGCCGGAATAAAAGCATACGCGGTGTGCCGTGACGAAATTCATGAGTTTTCCAGACCGGGTGCGCTGATTCTTTTTGTTGCCGGCAGCGGCAACAACGGGGGTGATGCTCTGGTCATGGCGAGGCAAGCCTTTCTGGACGGCTTGAACGTGGCTGTGCTTCTCTCCGGACCGGTGAAGAGTGACAACGCCGCCGCAAATCTGGATGTCATCAGAAAACTGAACGTGAGGACTTTCTCCATCCCGGATCAGCCGGAGGAATCACGACAGCTGATGCGCACCGCAGCCGTGGTTGTTGACGGGCTCTACGGCACCGGGATTTCCGGACCTCTCAGGCCGCCGGGGGCGGCGCTTGTGGTGGAGATAAACAAACTCGCGGGCAAAGTCGTTTCCATCGATCTGCCGAGCGGTCTCGGTGACGGATTTAAGAGCGGCTATCCTGCGGTTCGAGCCGACCTGACCCTTTGTCTCGGCCTGCCAAAGCGATGTCTCTACCTGCCTTCCGCACGGAGGCATTGCGGGCGCATTGTCCACGTGCCTATCGGTTTCCCGCCACCCCTTGTTACTGATCCGCAGATTCCCGGGGAACTCCTCCGTTTCTCCGATATCGAACCCATGAGAAGAGCAATACCCGGTGACGCACACAAGGGAGACAGGGGCAAACTTGCCGTATTCGGCGGAGATATCGGTACAACCGGAGCGCCGGTGCTTGCCAGTGAATCGGCGGCACGTTCGAGATGCGGGCTCGTGTATCTCTTTGTGGATGAAGCGGCTTATATTCCGGTTGCCTCACACCTAACATCGGTGATGGCAAGGAAGTGGCGGCCACACGATGATCCGGCACA
>CAZHXC010000388.1:0-3859 GCA_964536145.1 uncultured Spirochaetales bacterium
CATTTGCGGTCAGGGAGTCCTGAACGGTGAAGGTTTTCTGGAAATCGAAACACCCACCCTGATCCGCTCAACCCCTGAAGGAGCACGCGACTTCCTCGTACCCTCGAGGCTCCATCCGGGCAAGTTTTACGCATTGCCGCAATCGCCGCAGATATTCAAACAGATTCTGATGGTATCGGCCTATGACAAATACTTCCAGATTCCACGATGCTATCGCGATGAAGACGCCAGAGGTGACCGCCAGCTCGAGCACACTCAAATC
Organism: uncultured Spirochaetales bacterium; assembly: GCA_964536145.1. Classification (GTDB taxonomy): domain Bacteria; phylum Spirochaetota; class Spirochaetia; order ARS1246; family ARS1246; genus JAFGHN01. The sequence goes on from CAZHXC010000388.1 coordinate 263, forward strand.
GATATCGAGATGAGCTTTGTTTCAAAGGATGATGTGTTTGCCGTTGTGGAGCGGATGCTCGCGCACGTGTTCAGAAAGACTATGGATGTGGAATTGCAGATTCCCTTCCAGCGTATACCATATGACGATGCAATGAACCGTTTTGGCACCGACAAGCCGGACCTTCGTTTTGGACTCGAGTTGCAGGATTTCTCGCACTTTGTTGCGGGGTCAGGATTCAAGATCTTTGAAGAAGTTGTGGCTTCGGGTGGCTCGGTGAAGGCGCTCGTAGCGCCGGGATGCGCGGAGTATTCGAGAAAACAGATTGAGGAGCTCGAAGCGGCGGCGAAGACTTATGGCGCGAAGGGGCTTGCCTGGATGAAGCTGACCGACGAAGGCTTGACCGGAGGTATCGCAAAGTTCTTCTCGGCGGATACGGCAAAGATCTCAGATACGCTTGGGGCGCAAACGGGGGATCTGATTCTCCTGGTAGCAGACAGGTGGAACACCTGCTGCACCTCGTTGGGTGCGGTACGGACAAAGCTCGGGCATGATCTGGAGCTCGCCGGGAGCGGTTTTGCCTTCTGCTGGATTGTCGATTTTCCGCTTTTCGAGTGGAACGATGATGATAAAAAGTGGGATCCGGCGCATCACATGTTCTCCATGCCGCAGGAGAAGTACCTCGAGACGATGGAGGAAGACCCGGGGGCGGTGAAGGGAGATCTCTACGACCTGGTGTGCAACGGCCTCGAACTCGCCTCAGGATCTATCAGGATCCACACGCCCGAACTGCAGCAACGGGTGTTCTCGATCCTGGGAATAACCGCTGAAGAGGCGGAGCGTCGATTCGGATTCCTGCTCAAAGCTTTGAGATACGGCCCTCCCCCCCACGGCGGTGTTGCGCCGGGGCTCGACAGGCTGATCATGGTAATGGCAGGCGAATCCTCCATAAAGGATGTTATCGCATTTCCCAAAAATACGGCGGGTGTCTCACCGATGGATGATTCACCGGCGGAGGTCGACACCGCGCAACTCGACGAGCTGCATCTTACGGTGACCGATGACGGCGGTAATAACACATGAAGCCGCTGTACTGCGTCTGTGTACAAAACACGCCGGAGAAGGCACAAAGGGCCTATACCGGATGAACGTTGCCGAGTGGGCACAGGCGGTCAAAGAATCGATTGGCACGGTGATTTACGGCAAAGAACGGGTGATAGACAACCTCATCGTAGCGTTTCTCTGCGACGGCCACGTGTTGCTCGAGGATGTCCCAGGCGTCGGCAAAACGATCCTCGCCCGCGCGTTTTCGGTTACCATCGGCGGCGGCATGCAGCGAATTCAGTGCACACCGGACCTGATGCCTGCAGATGTACTCGGCGTCTCGGTGTACAACCAAAGCACCGGTGAGTTCAGCTTCAGAGAAGGTCCCATCGTTACCAACGTCCTTCTTGTAGACGAGATAAACCGGGCAACACCCCGGACTCAGTCCGCTCTGCTGCAAGCGATGGAAGAGAAGGAGATCACCGTCGAAGGATCACCGGTTGGACTGCCCCGGCCGTTTTTTGTGATTGCTACAGAAAACCCCGTGGAGTTTGAAGGGACATTTTCACTTCCGGAGGCGCAGAAAGACAGGTTCTTTCTATCACTCACCATGGGGTATCCCACCGAGGTCTCGGAAATGGAGATCATGGAATCTCACAGGAGAACCACCCACCCAGTTACAGATCTGTCGCCGGTTACCAACCCGGAGGAAGTAATCCTCATCAAAGATGAGATCCGAACTGTCGGGGTAGATGAGACGATTGTGTCCTATCTGATGGACCTGATTGACAATACGAGAAAGGATCCGCGTCTTGAACGCGGCGCATCCGTGAGGGCATCGATGGCACTCTACAGGGGAGCACAAGCCCTCGCCGCAATTCGCGGACGCAGGGAAGCTACAGCCGATGATATCAGAGAGCTCGCAGGTCCGGTTCTCCGGAAGCGGATCTATCTGACGGCGGAAAACCTCTTGAAAGGAATCTCGGAGAAAACGGTCATCGAGGATATCATAGAGGCGACGGCGGTATATCCGGAATCATGATGGGACAGACAAGAAGATGGCAGAGGCTCCTGACCGTTGGAGTGATATCCGTACCGCTTCTCTTCTTTTGTCTGTTTTCCGCAAGCAACCTCCAGCGATATATCAGCGCTTTTCTCCTTGCCGCTCTCGGGCTGACAATGCTCTATTGCGTAATCGTACCGCGTTGTATCAGGGTACGGCATCTCGATTCCACCGTACATGGAATGAAGCTAAAAGATCTCACCATTAGGCTCGAGGTAAGAAACACACTGCTTCTGCCGGTGACGCTTTTCCGGTTGACCGATATGACAGGCGGACTTTTTTCAGAGGGTAACACCTTTGCGGTAAGTCTCGGGCCTCTTGAAGTGAAGATGCTCGAGTTCACCTGCAGAGGCCACAGGCGTGGCGCCTATAAGGTGGGTCCGGTACGGCTGAACGGCCACGATCCTCTCGGTTTTTTCAACTGGACAAAGACGATCAAAACCGGCCTCCCGGTTATCGTGTATCCTTCCATCTTCAGGATGCAGTCCACACGTCAAAGAGGGTTGCCCGGAGGAAGTCTCAGAACCAATAACAAAATATATGAGGATTTGACGAGATTCAGGTCTTTGCGGGAATATATTCCAGGGGATGAGCCGAGACGCATCAACTGGAAGGCAACCGCGAAAACAAACACCCTGTACACAAAGGAGTTTGACGCGGCCCTCTACTTCCCGGTGCTCATAGCTCTCAACTTCAGCGTTGAAGACTATCCGCTGCAATACAGAGACGGGCTACTCGAGAAAGCTGCAGAAACCGCCGCCTCGGCAACGTTTCATTTTGCCGGTCTCGGCCAGTCGGTCGGCTTCACCACCAGCGGGGTGATTCCCTCCGGTGAAGGAGGTAGTGAGAACGGGATACAGGTAGAGAGCAGGACGGGAATCGAACAGGCAAGAGAAATACTCACCATCATCGCTATGTTGCAGACCGGGAGCGGTAGTTCAAGTTTCACCTCTCTCTTATTCAGAGGACGTTCGTCTGTTCCGATGGGCACACGAGTAGTCGTGATTTCCCCGGATCTTTCGGAGGAGCAGCGATCGGATCTTCTCGCAGTTGGGAAAAGAGGAGTTGATATCGAGCTTCTCACGGTAGACGCGGGACAACGCCAAAGACAGGTGGTTCGATGAGCCCGATACCCACGCCAACACATTCACACGCGCGGTTTGCCGGCTCGCTTGTTGCCGTCTTTGTTTCTTTCACCTTCTTTGCCGTCATGCTGCTCGTCATTTCAGACAGCGTGCTCCTCCGTGAAGGCGTCGATATCTTTCCCCCGGCATATATCCTTCTCATGCTCCTCATCTCACTCGCTGAGGCTCTCGCGGGACACCTGTTCTACAAAGACCACCCGGCGCCCGTTTTCAGACGATCGAGGGAGCTCTTTTTTGTCATTTTGCTCTCGTTCGTATTCGTGCTCTTGTTGCATGGTGAATCGCGCCCGATCGCGGCGACCGCGAGGGCAAAAGTATGGGTGCCGGTACTCTGCCTGGCCGCTCAATGGCTCTTGGGGTGCCTTC
>CAZHXC010000389.1:0-3848 GCA_964536145.1 uncultured Spirochaetales bacterium
ACAAATGATATCTCGATCATCTGCCTGCGTTTTGGACACGTGACCAAGGAGGACCGTCCGGTGATTCCCCGGGACTGGTCAATGTGGTGCAGCCGGCGCGATGCCGGCAATATGGTAGAACTCTGCCTTGACGCCCCGGATGAGCTCACCTTTGACGTTTTCTATGTCGTTTCAGATAACAAGTGGCGTTACCGTGACATCGATCATGCCCGGGAAGTACTTGGCTATGAGTCGCACGATAACGCCGAGGACTATCGCTGATTAACGGCCGCCGGTTTCCAAAAGCTCATTGTAGAGTTCTTGCAGCTCGCGGGACTCGAAAGTACCGGGAATGTCTGTAGCGGCAGGGTCCTGTAAATCGTATCTGTCGATTAAAACGCGCACCGCGTCCATATGTCGTTGTTCGCTCCGGCTGATATTCCCAAAAATCGGGTATTGCCAGATTTCGTAAAGAGCTGTGTATACGTCTCGTGCGAGCTTTTCCTCTTCACGCATGTAGGCCAAACCGGCGGCTTCATCAGCTGACAGCAGAGCAGGAGCAATAGTGTTGATCTCCGCGGCATTTCTACCTCCAGACTGTCCACCCATCCTGGATCTTCCGATAGAGTTGGTTTCACTTTGGGCAAACAGGGCGGTGGCGGCGAATAAGATAAGAACCGATACAATGATGTGCTTTTTCATAGCAACCTCCATTTGAATTATGCTCCCAAGATAGCGATCAACCGTGAAGCTCCGGTGAAGGAAATGTGAAGTGTGTGTAGGCAATATTAAGGGAACATGTTAGGTGTTATAATACGAGTCGCAATGCATATCGTTATTGTCGAAGACAATGAAAATCTGCGCGAAGCCGTACGCCGCTACCTGGAGCTCGAAGGGATGACGGTCTACGAGTTTTCACGGATTCGCGACGCTGAAAGGAATCTCCAGACCTTGCATTACGACCTGTTTATCCTCGATGTCATGCTCCCCGATGGCGATGGTTTTCTGTTCGCTAAGCGGATTCGGTCCGAATCCAATGTTCCGATTATCTTCCTCACCGCCAGAAGCGAGGAATCCGACAGGATTACAGGACTTGAGTTGGGAGCGGATGACTACGTGGTGAAACCTTTTTCGCCGAGGGAGCTGGTTCTCAGGGTGAAGGCGATCCTCAAAAGAGCGGCTTCAGGCGAATCATCCCGGGCAAGATTGTCCTTCACTCTAGATGGATCACATCTCGAAATATCGAACAAAGAGCACCGAGTGTTGCTCGACGCATCGCCGGTCGCGCTGACAGCCGCGGAGTGGAAGATTCTGGAGTTCCTGGTGGCGCACGCACCTGGCGTATTTGACAGGTCGCGTCTTCTTTCCGAGTGCCTTGATTCGATCGCGGAGGGATCAGAGCGCACGATAGATACCCACGTGAAGAATATCCGCCGCAAGCTCGGCGAAAAACCGTGGATCGAAACTGTGCGCGGTTTTGGATACCGTTTCACAGGCGTCCCGGCGTGAAAGCTTTCCGTTGGCTTTTTTCTCATTTTGCCGCCGGCTTTCTTCTTGTCCTTGTGGTGCAAGTTGCGGTTGTGGGATTTGGTGTTCGTATCGCGCTGTCAGCGTATGCTGAATATCAGCAGGATGAGTTTGAAACCATAGCACGAAGTATTCTAAGCAGCCCGTCGCCGGAGCTGCAACAAACCCTCTCTTATGCAAATCCTTTCTTCGTCCTTTCCACCGACGGCGAACTCGTTTTTTCAAACCGCGGGCGGGGACGCGCAATGCCGGAGGAGGATCTCGAGCCGGTCCGGCAAGACGGAAGTACTCTCGGCTACTTCCACGCAGGCGGCATGAAGTTTATGGACAATGAAGCGAACCGAATCTTCCTGTCGACTATCCTCCTCCTCGCCGGCGCTTCTCTCGTTGGTTCCACAACGATCGGAGTTATTTTGTCGCTCCGTGCGTCACACAGAATAGCCGGAGCCGTATCGGTTATTCGTACCGACATTCACAAGATTGAATCGAGAAAGGCGGTAACCGCCCGTAGCTTTGTGATCTCTGAGCTCACCGATATATCTAACTCCTTAAGCAGCCTGAGTGTTCTGCTGGCAAACGAGGAGAACTACAAACGACAGTGGATGCAGGACATTGCACATGACCTGAGAACTCCTGTAAGCGGATTGAAGGGGCAGATCGAGGGAATGCGCGACGGAGTCCTGGAGATATCCACAGAAAGACTCGAAAGAAATTTAACGGAAATAGACCGGCTCGAGGATCTCGTTCGTGATATCAGCGAGCTTTACACGATAGAAAATACAGACAGCATAGATGAAGAAAGTTTTCCGGCGCTGCCTTTTATTGAAGAAGTGGTCACTCCGCACGAACTGAATGAGAAAGGAGTTTCAGCACGTATCTCAACGGAGACGACATCAATACAGGGAGACAGGAAACTCCTCCTGAGAGCGGTTGGCAACATCGTCTCCAACGCCTTTGCGTACAGTGATCCCGGGGGGACCGTTGAAATTGCAGTGCGCGAAAACCGCGGTAGCATCCAAATCGAGGTGGCCGACAACGGTCCCGGAATTTCGCCGGACCAGATAGAGAAGATATTTCATCGATTTTTTAGAGGGGAATACGCAAGAAACGCCGCAGGTACGGGCCTTGGTTTGAACATAGCAAAGGCGATCGTAGAGAGGCACGCCGGCGAAATTACCGTTAAGAACAGGGCCCCGCGGGGAGCGCTGTTTATCATTTCTCTCCCCGCGGAACGTACCCCGCGATCGTGAAGTCCAAACAGAACTTCTCAAGTTGCCGGGTCAACACACGCAGCAGCCCGGGAGGAGATTTTTCGCCGTTTTGCGAACACATTCTTTGTCATGCACACAAGCCAGTTCCCGTGCAGTACGAGATGCAGAAATGCGCCTCCGGCCATCGCGATGCTTGACCACGTATGAAGCCCGGACCATTGATGGTGTGAGAGCAGCAGAATCATCCGGCCATAGTCCGGATTTCTGCCGCCCTGATACCCTCCGGACGTTCCAAGAAAGAGAATCAGACCACTCACGATCGAAATGATGAACGAAATTGCGATCACCACATCCACCCAATAATTGATTTTGGCCTTTGATTTCATGTCTTTCCTCCATTTGCTTGTTACATGGAGTGTAGACTTACTATGTGAAGACCCGGTGAAGCTGATGTGCAGATTAGCGCAGATTAAAGGTCATCGCCGTCACCGACAGTGGCTCCAATTTGACGGTTGCTTTGCCGTCCGCCACCGTTGCTTCTGAGAATTGGCGCAGGCCTACCGCATCCGGCTTGTCGAAATAGTTGGCGGCTTTTGGGGACGCGCCGGTGATGGACTCCCCGTTTGACAGCTCGGTGATCCCGGCGCCGGAAAGCTCGATTTCCACCTCCGCGGAATCGTCGAGGCTCCTGTTCACGGCAAACAAATGCAACACCTTCCCGTCTAAGATCGCGCTCGAGTCTATGAACGGCACATCTCCGTAGCTCTTTGCAGAATAGGTTGGCCCTTCCACTGCAGTCTGCAACGAAACACCGTTCTTCCGTTTCGAAAACATGGCAAACGGGAAAAAGGTCGATTGGACGAGCAGGTCGTCACCTTGAGTCAGAAGCGGTGCTATGACATTCACGATTTGGGCAATATTGGCAATTTTGAGGACATCTGCGTGTCTGATAAAGCTGTTCAGAAAGCCCGCGACTACCAGGGCGTCTTCGAGGTTATACACTTCTTCATTCAGGTGCGGCGCAAACAGCCCTTCGCCGTCTTTCTGACGGTTCTTGTACCAAACATTCCACTCGTCAAAACAGAGATACGCGCGCTTTTTACTCCGGCTTCTTGCCTGAACATATCGGCA
>CAZHXC010000390.1:0-3845 GCA_964536145.1 uncultured Spirochaetales bacterium
AAAAAGCGGCACCGGATATCTGTTGGGTGCCGCTGTTTCGCGGCGATTCATCCTGTCGGAAACATCGGTGTTAGGCGCGGAGATTGATGGCTGGTATCAGTTTCATACCTACACCCTGGAGGCTGAGGCCGGCTCGGGTATCGATTTCGAAACCCGGATCACACCCTCCACCGACTATTTCTACGGTTTGTCGGGCACTTACGAAATGACGCTGGCCGAGAATATGACAATTGCCCTCGGCTTGAACGTGCATCTGAATAGCCAATTGCACATATTTTACGGTCCGCAATTTTATTTTATGACCTGGTGATTGGTACGGATATTGCACCTATTGTATGCAGGAGGAAGATTCATGCGCAATAGAAGCAAACTTCGTACAATATTTGTTGTGATATTGACGTTCGCGATTGTAACACCCGCCGTTTTGGCCGATGTCGTCGCGACGGACACAATTTCGCTGGGCATCACCGTCAACGCGGTAGCGGCAATCAAGGTAAGCGGTACCGGCCTGGAGTTTTCAGTAGATGCGCCGGTTGCCGCCGGTGATCTCCCCGTCATTACCGAGACCGCCAACGACCCTACCTACATCCAGTACACCTCGGTCGTACCATCCGCTCAGACGCGGACAATTGCCGTGCAGTCGGACACTGCAATGCCCGCCGGTCTCAAGCTCAACGTGAGAGCGGGCACGCCAACCGGACACGGCGGCCTGGGCACGCCGGTTGCAGGAGGCATCATGATCGACAGCACCTACACCGCTGCCACCGATGAGACACTCCTCACAGGTATTACGAGCTGCGCTACCGGTACCGGGGGGACCCAGGGTGTGGGGATCTACTACACGCTCGCGATCGATGAGGCGACCTTTGCCAACCTGACCACAGACGGCGCCGCGGGAATCACCATAACCTATACCCTGGTAGGTCCATAGTGTGAGAATAGCCTGGAAGGCAGTAATCGTACTGTACTTCGCGGCCGCCGTTCCGGCGGCCGCGTTGTCTTTCACCGTTAGCGGGGGGTGGGCGCTCACTCTCGACGGTACAACTCTATCCGGTAGCGCCGGAAGTGACTTTGTATCGACCCATACAAGCGCCTCAAACGCCGTCATTATCGATATTGCCGATGCGGTTGATCAATTCGAGGTGTGGTACATCGATATCCACAAAGTTGAGGGTACCTGGGATGATTCGCTTACCGTCAGCGCCATCCGTACGACCGACGGAACCGGGCTTGGTACCATTTCAGGCGGTACCGCCCTCACCGAAATAACGGATACCGCAACCAGGTTTTTCGAGGGAACCGGTAACAGGAGCGCCATACATATTCAGTTTGTGCTCGAGGGTGCCTCGGTAACTCTCGGTGCCGAGGCTTATTCGCTTCAGATTGTCTATACCTTACTGAACGACGTGTGATGAAAATGAAGAGAAATCGGATTGTCGCCTTTCTATTATTATTCCTGACGGCCGGAATTATCCATACGCATGGGCAGGTGCAGGTTTCCGGTGACCTGGTCCTCATTGGCCGCGGTATGTCCGGCGAATCGTACGAAGGGAGCATTAGGCTCGACAATATCGGCGATACGGCAGAGGAAGTACGTGTGTATCTGAAGGATTTCTCTTTCTCCGCCGGGCACGGCTCTTCCTACAAGGAACCCGGCACGGACGCACGCTCAAACGCAAGTTGGATCGACTTCTTTCCGAATATTCTCAATATCGCAGCCGGCGCCCGGGCGGAGATCGGCTACCGGGTGCGTATCCCGGAAGATGAGGAGCTGACGGGTACTTACTGGAGCATGTTGTTTGTTGAAGGTGTGCCGGAGGAGAAGGAAGTGCCGGAATCCGAGGGAAAGTTTACCCTGAGCATCACTCAAGTGGTCCGTTACGGGATTCAGCTGATTACTGAAATCGGAGACACGGGACATGCGGCTGTCGGATTCGAGAATCCCGCATTGCACCTCAAGAAGAAGCCGGGGAGCCTTGAATTGGATGTGGTAAATACGGGGTCCCTCTGGCTCATGCCGTCGTTCTCATGCACCCTCTTCAACCTTTCGGGGATCGAGCTCTCTCGTATAGAGGCGGAGCAGAAGCGGCTCTACCCGGGGACGTCAACGCACGTGGTTTTCGGGCTCCCTGAGCTAGATCCGGGGAGATACAGGGCCCTGGTTTTGGCGGATGGTGGGGGAGAAAAACTCTTTGGTGCAAATTACACTCTTGAGATCGAGGAGTGACACAGCGGCGGTTTTTCCCGGCATTCCCGTTCGTACTCCTGTTTGCAGCCCTCTTCTCAGCGGTTGCGTTTTCGCAGACCATCGAGATACTCCCTGCGATCGATCAGTCCGATGAGGCCGACCCCGGAACCGTATTTACAAAGGCGTTCTTCATTAGCAACCGCGGCTCGCTGCAGGAGAACTACACCGCAGAGCTGATGCTGCCGGAGGGGTGGCGGATTGTCGCGCTCGATGCAAACCCGGTGATTCCGTTCAAATCCGGAGATACGGTGTTTGCCACGATGTATGTGCCCCCTGAGACGGTCGCCGGGGCATACCCGGTGAAGCTCAGGATACTCAGCGGTGAAACCGGTGAAGAGACGGCGCGTTATAGCTTTGATCTCCTGGTGCGGGAAAAGCCGGGATTCAAGATCGTTACTATTGACTCGCCGGATTACGCCATCGCCGGTGAAGTGTATCAGTCGCTTTTCAGATTGCAGAATACCGGCAATGTGGCGCTCAATCTGCTCATTGATGTGGATTCAAGACCCGGTCTCGATTATGTTTCCGAGATCAGGCGGACGGAGCTTCCCGCCGGAAGGTCGCGGGTTTTCGCTGTCTCGGTACGCAGCGATCAATCCGCCGTCGGCAGGATCCGGCACACGTTGAAACTGACGGTTTCCGATGAGACCGGAAAGCTCCGGGCACAGGATGCGACATCCACGGTCAATATACTTCCGCGAATTTCCGGGGAAGAGGAACCGTATCGCACGCTTCCGGTGGGTATAGCGGTAAAGCAGGGGTTGCGACATGCTGAGAGCGACACCTACGGTATACTCGCGCAGGTGAGCGCTCAAGGTCCTCTCTCTCAATCAGGGGGTGACGAGTTTTCCGGCTATGTAAAAGTGCCCTTTGACAGGGAAGGCGCGCTGTTCAAGGAGGACAGCGAAATTGCGGTTTCTTATAAAGACGATCCCTTTGACATCTTTGTGGGTCAACGATTCTTTTCGGTTTCAACGTTGACCGAGGATTCGCTCTACGGTACCGGCGCGAGGGTGGAGTACGCGAAAGACGGTCTGCTGATTGGCGCGCATCACACCGATACGGCCTTTTCTCCGCCATCGGTGTCGCAGACCGCCATGTGGTATGGCCGGGAGTTCGGCGATTCGGAGGCATTGCGTCTCAATCTTGTGGACTCGGTGAACAAGGTGGGGCCCGGGTCGATCGACTTCATCACGAGTGTTGAAGTAAGGAAAACCCCGGAAGTGGGGCCTAACACGGTGTTCGAATACGCCTCGGGTGCGTTTCATGGCTCGGGGGACGCCTGTCTGCTTGCGCTGAACGACACAATATCGGGTTTCTCCTACGCCCTGGAGACCATCCATGCCGATGCTGATTACGGAGGGGAAATCAGAGACTCAAAGCTGTATTCGGCGAGGCTGAGACTTCCGCTCGGCTCAGACCTGGCGGCAACGGCGGGTCTGAGGAACAGATACACCCTGTTGGAACAGCCGGTGCCTGCACTGACCGAAGCGCGCAATCTCGGTTTTCGCATGAAGATAGGAGAGGACAGCGGTCTCGGCGTCTCCTATCTCCACACAAATGACGCGAATTGCATCGAGAAAAGCTCCCTCTCCAC
>CAZHXC010000391.1:0-1783 GCA_964536145.1 uncultured Spirochaetales bacterium
CGCAAACCAACAGGAGGTTGGTTTAGCGACGAGCCGAGACTACTCCCGCTCCGCCTGTCTCACCGTTGTGCTGAAAAGCTCGCGGAGAGAGGAGGAGACCACGATTCGGCTGTTGACCTCCTCCAAATAGGGAATCGATATCAAGCCGCCTGGATGTTTCATGGAAGCGAGCACTTTCGAGTCTCCCGACGGACTGATGATCTCAATAGTGAGGTCGATCGGCACGGGATAGTCCGGCAGAATTCGGTCAAGAATACCAAATACCATGTTTTCGGACAGATCCTCGGGTGTGGCGATAATGAATTGCATGAGGGTACCGGGCTCCACATCTTTCCCCGCCGCCGGTGATTGGGAAATGATCGTGCCGGGCTCCTCGTCCTCCGTGGCCGGTTGATGGGAAAACACAAACGGCGCGTTTGTCTGGGCGAACCGTCGCAAGGCTTCATAGAAGGGCAGACCGATGTAGTCTTCTACGGTAACGAGAGAACCCTGCGGTCCGCGGCTTACCACAAGCTCGAGATCGGTCCGCTGGGCTATTTTTGTACCCGGTAACGGTTTCTGCTCGAGAATTGTCCCGGCAGGCTTTTCGCTGTACACCTCCATCACCGGTTTTTTTATGTTCAAGATTGCACCGTATATCGTCGACAGGCTCTGAAGCTGTAGCTCGACCTCCGACAGCATCATACCAACGTAGTTTTCAACTTCATCAATTACCGGCCCTTTACTCACCCTCAGGTCTACGAATCTTCCGACTTTTACGAGCGACCCGGCACCCGGATCCTGATTAAGCACCGTGCCCTTGTCCGAAGGGTCCGGCGACAACCGGAGCTGAACCTCGCCGTGCAATCCCTTGCGTTGGAGCTCCACCATCGCGCTTTCGAGCTCCATTCCCGTGACGTCCGGTACGAGAGTCTGCTCCTCACCCTCAATCGTTAGAAAAAACGCGATGAGGCTCGAGGCGACCATAACCAGAATAATACCGATGCTCAAAAAAACTGTAAGTCTGAAATAACGTCTTCCCGGATCATCACTCTTTTCTGGAAGCAGCTTAGAAAGCCGGGGTATGTTGCCGCGCATCACTCTCCTCCAAGTATCGAACCCGTGAAACCCGGTGTGCCGTTCAGAAACGCGCTCCAGCAGAGGGCCTTGCGTGACTGCAGTTGGAGCTCTTCGACTGCGAGGATTCCCTGGATCGTTTGTATCAGAATTCCTTTTTCCTTGTCTACTCCGATCACTTTCCCCGGCGGCTCCTCAGTGTGCTCCCGCGCATCTTTCCGATAGACGCAGGCCCTCCGGATTGAAAGCTTCTGACCGCCAAAACTGGTGAACGCGACAGGCCATGGATTGTACGCACGAACCTGACGGGTGATCTGCTCGGCAGGCTCGCTCCAGTCTATCCGGCCGTCCTCCTTACGTATCATCGGGCAGTAGGTAGCCCGGGTGTGATCCTGGGGCACGGGCTTTTCTTCGCCCTTTTCGATAAGCTTTACGGCTTCGAGCAGAAGCCGTGCACCAATCGGCGCGATCCGGCCGGCCAGATCACCTGCGGTTTCATCTTCGCCGATATCGATTTCTTCCTGGAGTATGATGTCACCCGCATCCATCTCGATCCCGATGCATTGCACCGTAACACCGGTTTTTGTATCTCCGGCAAGGATGGCCGCGGGAATCGGCGCCGGCCCTCTGTATTTCGGAAGAAGGGACGGGTGTACGTTTATCGCGCCTCTGGTGAACAGAGAGAGGAACCTTGGGCCAAAGATCTTACTGTAGGCAAAAACCGCCA
>CAZHXC010000391.1:1793-3836 GCA_964536145.1 uncultured Spirochaetales bacterium
GCGGCAACTTCTTCGCGTGCCTGTTTGTTCAACCGTTCCGGCTGCAGGACCGGTAACCCCAATGTAACCGCGAGCGTCTTTACCGGCGTTGGAGTAGTTTTCCTGCCGCGACCGGAAGGCTTGTCAGGCGAGGTGAGGACGCCACAGACATCGGTCTCTCGCTCGAGAAGCCTGAGTGATTCGGCAGCTATATCGGGTGAACCGGCAAAGAGTATGTTCATAGAACGAGATTATACTCAAAAGGCATGAAAGAGTACGACCCGACCCACAGATCAGCCCGATGGATCACTCCCAACGGGAAGTACCCCTGCCCGCTCAGGATGCGACGTTCTTCCTGTCGTAGGAGGCGATGAGACGCTTTCGCTTCTTCTCCTCGAGCCTGTCTATAAAGAGCACCCCGTTCAAGTGATCAAACTCGTGCAATACAACCCGTGCGAGCAGACCTTCAGCATCAAGGGTAAAAGGCCGTCCGCGTTCGTTCCAGGCTTGAACCGTCACCGCAACCGGGCGCTCTACATCGGCATACAGTCCGGGGATACTCAGGCAACCCTCTTCATATGCGTACAGATCCTGTGCCGTTTGAATAATCTGCGGGTTGATGAACACCCGGGGAACATCTCCCTCTATATGCGTCACAAAAAGCCGTTTCAATTCTCCAACCTGCGGGCCGGCGAGTCCGATGCCTTTTCCAGTGTGCATGGTTTCCATCATAGCGGCGGAAAGGTCGACGATCTTCTTGTCGATATCCGGTATTACCGCGGCGTGTTTTCGGAGAACTTCGTTTCCAAGGGTTATTATCTCCATCGCGTCTGTAAAGTACCAAAAAACTATATTCCCGGTCAAATTGTCATGAAACACGCCCGGCGGCGGCAGCGCGCAAACGACATCGAGCCTCACAGCAAGCTCACCGGATCCACATCGATTTCCAAATACACACCCGGCTGGAGCTTTATGCTCCGCCTCAACGACGAAAGAGCGGCGTGGGCAGCCGAAAAATCGGATGTCTTCAATAATAGCTGGTGCCGATGATTTCCCGCAATCACCGAGAGCGGGCACTCAGCCGGGCCGAGTAGCGTCGCCTGACCCGGCAACCGCGGCGCAAGCTTTTCTGAAACCTCCTCTGCCGCCGCCCTCACTTTTGTTGCGTTTTTTCCGCGGAGCAGCAGACGGATAATCCTCGCAAAAGGCGGAAAACCGAGCTCTCTGCGCGCCCCGAGCTCCCTTTCGTAAAATGCCGGGAGATCGGCCATGGCGGCGAGCCGGATTGCTACATGTTCCGGTTTGTAGGTTTGAATGATCACCCTGCCGTCCGGGATAAACCTTCCGGCGCGCCCGGAAACCTGAACGATGAGCGCAAAGGTTCTCTCAGCCGCACGAAAATCCGGCAGATGAAGCCCGGTATCGGCGAGTACAATACCGACGAGCTTTACCCCCGGAAAATTCAGACCTTTTGCCACCATCTGTGTTCCAAGAAGGATATCCACCTTCTGATTCCTGAAGTCGTCAAGGACGCTTTCGAGCGTCCCCTTCTTACGCACCGCATCGGTATCCACCCGTCTCACCGAATAATCGGGAAAGCAACGTCTGACTTCCTCCTCCACAAGCTCGGTGCCAAAGCCCGAATACCCCACATCCATCGAGCCGCATTCCGGGCACTGTTGAACCGGCTTTGCGGTGAAGCCGCAGTAATGACACACCATCCTGTTCCGGTTCTTGTGGTAGGTGAGCGAGACCGCGCACCTGCGGCAGGTCATCTCGAATCCGCAGCTGCGGCAATGGAAGAAATAGCTGAAGCCACGTCGGTTCAGAAAAAGGATAACCTGCCTTCCCTCATCCACCGTCTCCCGTACCGCCCCAACGAGCTCCTTCGAAAGAACGCTGCCCTCGTTTTTCAGATCGACAATTTCCACCGCCGGCATCGCGCCGCCTGAAAGCCGTTCGGTAAGATCGAGCCGTGTGATCACACCTTCGTTCATCAGATGATACGCTTCCACCGACGGGGTGGCGCTGCCCATCACCAACCGCGCGTTACCGACCGATCTG
>CAZHXC010000392.1:0-3824 GCA_964536145.1 uncultured Spirochaetales bacterium
GGCTGGTTCCCCGCAATGAGATTGCTCTCCATCATGAAACCGATAATTGAGGGATTCGGAGCCATTCGTTGGTCGACGAGCGACCGTAACACCCACTTTTGCAGCGTATGGTCTTTCCCGGAGTTGCCGTGGCTGCAATCTATGAGAATTGCCGGCTCGATGCCCTCCGCACGGAGAAGCTTCTCCGCCTTTGCCAAGTGCACCGGCGAATAGTTGGGTGCATCCGAGCTTCCACGGGAGATGATGTGTACATCCGGGTTCCCCGCGGTGGTAACAATCGAGGTATTTCCCTCTTGATCTATACCGATAAAACTGTGTGAGCTTCGCGAGGATTTGAGGGCGTTGATGGCCCCAAGATAGCTCCCATCGGTCCCGTTCTTGAATCCGACCGGCATCGAGAGCCCGCTCGCCATCTCACGGTGGGTCTGACTCTCGGTCGTTCGCGCTCCTATGGCAGCCCATGAAATCAAATCATCAATGTAGTTAGGGATAATGGGATCGAGCATCTCAGAACCCGTCGGAATGCCGATCGAGGTGATCTCAGATAGTATCTCGCGGGCGGTTTTCAAGCCGTGCGCCATATCGTAGGAACCATCGAGATGCGGGTCTGTTATGAGGCCACGCCAGCCGAGAGAGGTGCGGGGTTTTTCAAAATAGACCCGCATGATGAGATAGATCCGGTCGCTCACCTTGTCGTGGAGCTCCTTCAGGCGTCTCGCGTACTCCACCGCCATCGCCTTGTCGTGAATCGAACACGGCCCCACAATACCAAGCATCCTGTGGTCTTCCTTGGCGATGATACTCCGGATAATCTTCCGGCTTTCTACGATTGTCTCGAGGCTCTTTTGCAGAAGCGGCGTCGCCTTTTTCAGCGTCACCGGCGCCACAAGAGGCGTAAACGAGAGAACCCTGAGATCACTTGTTTTTGGAGCTGTATCTTTCATATTCATTCCTAGAATTGCAGATTGAGCATAATACCCCCGGTATAGGGTACGTCCGCTATGTTCTCGCCGCTCAGGACAAAGGCCCCCCGGTACCCCGGCGAAAAAAAGTCGAAGACTGAAAAGGCGAGCTCAAAACCGGCCGACGCGAGAAACCCTCCGCCGGGATAGCTCGTATTCAGGTAGTTGCCGGTGTAGGCTCCGATATCGAGAAAAACGTGGAAACGCGGGTAGAGCTTCTTCAGGAACAACTCGGGGCCCGCGATACGGACTTCAAAATTGTTCACCGCTGTAAACGCGGTACCATAGGCGTTTTTCTCGATCCCGCGCATCATCGTCCCAAGGGCAATTGGGTACTGCACACGTTGCGGTAAACTATCTCCAAGCGCATAATTAGCCGCAACACGATCGGCAAGATAGAGGCCAAAGAGATGTAACCCGTTATCCCGGCTCTTCGAATATATCGGTATGTACGATACAAAGGACCCGGTCATTACCGCATAATTGGTATTGCCGAGCCCTGAGTTCACAAGGAAACCCGGCGCAAGAGCCGCGGAAACCTCCCCCCTGTACCCCCGGCGAACCGCTTCCTTTATCAAGGTATCAAGGAAAACACCAATAGACAACTCGTTCCACAAAGCGCCCGTTTTGTCCGGATAGGCGGATTGGGTCCCATCGAGACCGTATGATCCGCCGCCGTTTTCCAGCGGGTGCATCCACGACAGCGCGTATTGGGCATAGACGGCAAGATTGCCCGGAGCGGTCACGAGTGCGGGGTTCAGACTCTGCTGCAACCGGAGATCCGCGCCAAGTAGCACGTTGTTGTACGATTGCAGGTCACGAAAGTTTTCGGTCCCGGTATCTATTGAACCGGGTACAAAAGGTATTCCGGATTCATCGGTCCAGAGCTTCGTATGCCCGTATCCTCCGCTTCCAAGAAGGATAAGCTCGGTGGAATTGCCGGGAATCATCTGGAATCCACGGTAGTTGACGCCAAGCTTGTAGTAGGTTGGGAAGAAATCATAGAGAAACTCCGGGTTTGTCTCTATTCGGTCAAATACGAAGGAAAACCCGTCGCCCGTGGCGAAACAAACCGCGCCAAGGGCAAAAATCAGAAGTAGTATGGCCTTTTTCACGCCACTACTATAGCGATATCCGGTAGCGGTGGTAAGCCCCTGGTAGTAATCTTCATCATTCCTCAAATTCCGGCGGCTATTTTTTTTGACAGCGCCGCCGGCGCCTTAGAAATCGGCGAAAGAGCGGTTATACTGTCGGCGACATGAAAAGGGAACTCGCAATCATCGCCTGCATAATCATCACCATTTTCACACTGTTTTCAGCAACATCCTGTCGTTCCGCGCGCCGTTCGGCCGGTCAGGACGAACTATCCGCCTTCAAACGGCAAACCGGACCGGAAGCGGTCGATCACGCCGAAAGATTGCTTGCATCGATGACAATGGAGGAAAAGCTCGGGCAGCTCTTTTTTGTGGATCTGTGGGACGACGACGGGAACCCGGCAACCACCCTGGATAAGGCTCTCCTCAGTGAGCTCGAGGATATTCAGCCGGGCGGTGTGGTGTTTTACGGCGCAAACATGAAAAACCCTTCACAGGTGCGGGAGCTTGGAGCATCAGTCAAAGCGACGATACGTATACCTCCCTTTCTTGCTATCGATCATGAAGGCGGTATGGTGAACCGTCTTGACGACAGTGGAGGGATCAAGGCCACCGAGCTACCTCCGGCGGCTGATATCGGAAAGACAGGCAACCGTGAGCTCGCATATGCCATCGGCCTGGTAATGGGAAGGGAGCTTGCCGGGCTCGGCTTGAACATGAACTTTGCGCCCGTTGCGGATTTGGCGTCAGCCGATTCAATGATAGGCTCTCGCTCATTTGCAAACGACCCGGCGCTTGGAGCGGCTATGGTGAGAAGTACCGTGGCCGGTTTGCAGGCGGCGGGAGTGAGCTCTGTACTCAAACATTTTCCGGGTCACGGCGGTACCACCGGTGACACGCACTCGGGCACTGTGTACTTAGACCGGACAATCGGCGAGCTTTTCAATCGAGAGCTACTCCCCTTCGCGGCAGGCGCCGGGGCGGGGGTGGATGGGATCATGAGCGCCCATATCATCCTTGGAACGCCGGGATCGGGAAATGTACCTGCAACCGTTTCCCGCGACCTTCTCACCGGTGTCATCCGCAACAGTTTTGCCTACGGCGGGCTCATCATCACAGATTCTCTCACCATGGGGGCGATGACGGCCATAGACAGGCCGGCGGTTGAGGCTATCCGTGCCGGCGCGGATATGCTGCTGACACCGGGGAATGAAAACGGCGCCCGGGCGGATATACTCGCCGCCCTTCAGGAGGGTACGCTGCAGCGTCAACGGATTGACGAGTCGGTCCTGCGAATTCTAACGGTAAAATTGAAAAGAGGTCTTTGGAGCACGCCGGACGCCGCATCAATTGATGCGCTCGGCAGTGAAGCACACGCTCAGATCGTGTCGCTTATCCAGCGCTTCCACGCATCCGGTGAATAGCCGACGGTTGCCTCTTTGCCGCAACGGACAATCGGCATATTCAACAAGAGCGGGTCCTCGAGCACTTCCTCACGAGGATCGAACTCCATGTACGCCATACCACGCTTTTTGTATTGGGGACTCGCGGTGTCAATCAGCTCATCAGGATCGACCGTCCGGCATATGTTCTCGAGCTCTCCGGGGCTCAGGCCTTTCTCAGTCAGATCTCTGAAGTGGTAAGGTACCCTCCGTTCGCTGAAAAAGCGCATCGCTTTTTTTGTGTCATTGGACTTGCGCGTCCCGAGTATTTGAACCGTTGCCATGAGGCGAGCTTATCACAGCGGCGGAGGTTTGCCAGCCCGGCG
>CAZHXC010000393.1:0-3812 GCA_964536145.1 uncultured Spirochaetales bacterium
CCCGAACGGGCAGCCTCTTTCGTGGGTGCGCCGGCAACGCATCACTGCTGCCGGCCGCGGTTATCCTATATAATCGTTTAGTATATTTTCGAGCATCTCCTGTCGTCCGCTTTTCGGCTCAGGGTTGCCGTGCTCCAGTACCCACTTTTCGGCATCTACCATCGTTACGTGCCCGGAGAGTATCTCCTTGCCAAAGCCTTCCTCCCGCCTTTACCAAGACCGTCCTGCCTGAGGATAACCATCATCGCCAGGGTAGTGCTGTACAGGTTTGTCGGAAATTGGTCCGTATCCCACCCTAAAAGCAGATCGCCCCGGTTTGAATCCACGCTCCCAAGCTTGCCCGCCGCCGAAGCAACGGTGAGGTCGTGTTCAAAGGTATGCCCGGCCATGGTTTTGTTACCCAATCGTTACGGATTCTCGTAGATGATAGAACAGCGGCGGCCCTGAATCAATGTGCAAGTGCGGAGGGCAGCGCTTCCGGTGCGGCTTTGTGGTTCAAACTCAGCCGCGGCATCGGTATAATGAAAATATGAGTGCAAAACAGGCGATTATCGTATGGGGCGGATGGGAAGGCCACGAGCCCGACCGCATTGCCGATCATTGCGGCCGCCTTCTTTCAAATGAAGGCTTTGAAGTGGAAGTCTCAGCAACGCTGAAATCATTCGAAGATGTTGACAGGTTAAAGAGCTATGATCTCATCGTCCCGATATGGTCGATGGGCGAGCTGGAAGAAAAACAGATCGAGGGCGTTACCAAGGCTGTAGCTGCGGGTGTAGGTCTCGGCGGGTGTCACGGAATGTGTGCCGCCTTTCGTGATTGCGTTCAATGGCAGTTTTTGACCGGAGGAAACTGGGTTTCCCACCCCGGCGGGGACGATGTGGAATACACGGTGAACATCAGTAACTCTTCGAGTAGTCTCGTTGAAGGAATAGGTGATTTTGAGATCACATCGGAACAGTACTATCTGCTCGTAGATCCGGTGGTGGAAGTGCTTGCCACGACGAGATTTCCAACCGTTGATGGCTACCACTGTTCCAACGGTGTGGTTGACATGCCGGTGGCGTGGACAAAGCGATGGGGTGAGGGCCGTGTCTTCTATACTTCGTTGGGCCACCGCGCAGCTGTATTCGAGATCCCTGAAGCAAATGAAATTCTCAGACGCGGGCTGCTCTGGGCCGCTCGCTTCTCCCGTTAACCCGGCCGGCCGCATTGCCGCTTGGAGGTTGCGGACGGCCTCGATTCAGAGGGATTAACGTTGCCGGACAGACTGAAATCCGATTTGGGATATGCGAGCGGCTGAGGTTCGTGCTTGTACGAAATGTGGGTCTTTAGATGTGCGCTTGAATAAATCGCAATGCCGGCTGTATATAATCACATCACACATAGCACGAGGAAGCGTAATGATAGAGCTTATCGATGTTTACAAGAGTTACGCCGGCGGAAAAGTCGAGGCGGTTGCAGGTCTCAATCTGAAAGTAGAGAAGGGTGAGCTGTTTGGTTTTCTTGGCCCTAACGGGGCGGGAAAGACAACAACGATCAAAATGCTCGTTGGACTTCTCAAACCGGACGGTGGGACAATCACCATTGCCGGGATCGACAGGATGGCGGATCCTCTCGGTGTAAAACGCGTTATTGGCTATGTCCCTGATGAATCCGTTGCCTATGAAAAGATGACCGGCGCTTCACGTGATGGAAGTTGCAGAGAAACTCTGTGACCGGGTGGGAATCATCAATCACGGAAAGATGATTGCCGTCGGACCGCTGGATGAGCTCAAGACCCGCACCAGGCGATGAAGCAGAACATGAACACCCTTGCCGCTATCGGGATCGGCATTGGTGTGGCTGCCGTCAGTGCGAGCGTGGCCTATCTGTTGCTCGAGCTTGGTCTCAGCCGGCGCTTGATCGGTTTTTTCATTGCCGCGGCTGTCTTGACGGCGGCAGCAGGAGTGGGACGCGCGGTGTTCAGGTATGCCGGGCGGGCGTACCAGGGAGAGCTGGAAATGTGAGCGTTATGATTGCAGAAATCGATATAACCCACATAAGCCAAAGGGGACAGGGTGTCGGGTACGATGACAGCGGGAACATATACTTTGTGGATGGTGCTATTCCCGGTGACAGGGTGGAAGTATCATTTGCAGAAACCGGCAAGCGATACCGCGACGCTACGCTCTCCTCACTCATAAAGCCTTCGCCTGACCGCATCGAGGCGGTTTGCAGCCATTTTGGGGAGTGCGGAGGGTGTGACTGGCTTCAATGGGAGTATCGGACACAGGCAATGGCCAAAGGAGAGATGCTCTTTCATCTGTTGGAGAGAAACGGCATCCGTTTCCGACACAAGTCTCCGATTCTGGAGGCTCCTTCACCCTTAGGGTACAGAAACCGCATCCAGCTGCACATCGAGGACGGAAAGATCGGGTTCCATAAGCGCCGCTCCCACGAGATCGTTGAAATCGAATACTGTCACATCGCGCGTCAAGAGCTCAATCATGGCTTATTGAGACTGCGAAAAGGCGACCGGGAATTGCCGCGCTCCGGTCGAATCGAGCTTTCGCTGACCGGGGGCGGTGTCGTGAGGTCGTTGGGCGATGAGAAATCAAAGAGCTTTGTCCAGGTGAATGCAGCCCAGAATGAGCGGTTGCGTGACGTTGTGGCTGAGGTGGTCAGATCGGCGGGTGGAAAAACGATACTCGAACTCTACTGTGGTGACGGTAACCTTACCTTTGCGTACCGGCCGCCCAGAGGTAGCATCATCGCCGTTGATGCAAACCCAAGTGCCATCGAAAAGGCCCGCAGCGCCGACGATGAGGCGGGCGCCGGAATCGATTTTATACAATTGCACATCGACAAGAGCTTGCCTGACCATTTGCCCGCTGATTTTATACGAGCTTATGATACGCTCATCCTTGATCCGCCCCGGTCCGGTTCAGATTTGCTCGGCATCATCGGCAAAGAGGTAATGAACATCATCTATGTATCCTGCTCACCGTCTGCCTTTTTGAGAGACATAAAACCCATAGCAGAGGATTATTCCTTTGAGAGCGTGCAGCCTATCGACATGTTTCCACAGACGAGGCATGTGGAGTTTGTTGCACACTTGCATAGAACCCAATATGGAGCCTACAATGCGCGGAGTGAAAGTAGGTGAAACGGCCGACGAATCCGCAAATCAACACGTATGTGCGGGATGCCAGAGCAGCGGTTTATAGAGGCGTCCCGCAGACAATTTGGAAAACAGTTGGATCTACGAGAACCGGCACAGTGGAGGTCGCATGCTTTTTGAACAGAAAACAATAAACGGGATGGAATTGAAGAACAGAATCGTACGGTCTGCGACGTACGAGAATATGTGTAGTGAGGAAGGCATGATTACCGATGCCGCCGTGAGTTTCTACGGGAAACTCGCAAAGGGCGGGACCGGTCTCATCATCCCCGGCCACGCCTTTGTGCACAGAAGCGGGCAGGCCGGTCCAAACCAGATTGGCGTGTACACAGACGATTGCGTTCCCGGACTCAAGCGGCTTGCTGATGAAGTGCACAAACACGGGGCAAAGATCGCTTTGCAGCTTGCCCACGCAGGACGGCAGACCGCACCCGATCTTATTGGTCAAACTCCAATAGCACCTTCGCCAATCGCTGATCCGAGGAACAACATCATGCCGAGCGAGATGACGGCCGATGATATCGACACGATCATCAACGCTTTCGCAGAAGCGGCGCGAAGGGCAAAGGAGGCGCGATGCGATGCGGTACAACTCCACGCCGCCCACGGTTATCTCTTAGCCCAGTTTATTTCACCGCACACCAACCGGAGA
>CAZHXC010000394.1:0-3806 GCA_964536145.1 uncultured Spirochaetales bacterium
GCGGTCAAGTCTCACGTTCCGAGGTTGTGGGACAACCACAATTACGATATTTGCAGCTACCTCATCGACACCGGAGACGGCCTTGTGGTCATCGATTCGCCGACCTTCCAGACACTCTACCAGCAGCTCGAGTCGATCCGTATTTCCGGTTTCAATCCCAGGGATATCAGGCATATCTGGGTCAGCCACGCCCACGGTGATCACTACGGCGGAGCACGGGCTCTTCAGGAATACACCGGTGCGGACATCTGGATGGGCAGAGAAGACACCGAGGACCTGGCAAAGAGGAAAGCCGCCGGCAAGAGCATGCCTCTCTTCGACGTGCATGAATGGTCGGTTGACAGGTATTATGACGACAATAATCCTTACACGATAGGAAATATGACGTTTCGTTTCTGGATCGCCCCCGGACACAGTGCGGGCGCCTGCTGCTACTCCTTTGAAGATACCGATAACGAGACCGGCAAAACGTTTAAGGTGTGCATGCACGGTGGCACCGGTGCCACAGCCAATTTCAACTTGACAGACAACGGGTAGAATTGATACTTTAAGGTCAGCAATAATATCCTTGAGCTTCAAAGAGTCGGATACCGACTCTTTTTTTGTTGATAGAGACATGCAGAAAAAACGCGGTGAGGCAGACAGAGAGATCTTCGAGGACGTACAACCGGTTCTGCGTGGTCTCGATTGCAGAGCCGTAGAGGTGAAATCCGCCGTCAGAAGCGGAACACTGCATGTGGTGCTGATAATTCACCGTGAGGGTGGAGTCGACTTAGAAGCCTGCACTGATGTGTATCGAGCTGTTTATCCACGGCTCGAAATATTGTATCCTGAGAAAGATATCCATCTGGAAGTCTCATCTCCGGGGTTAAGCCGCGTCATGAAAAGTCCTGAAGAATTCGAGATTTTCAAGGGACAGGACGTGAAGCTGCTCCTTGATGAAGAAAGTGAATGGAGGAGTGGAACAATAGTAGACACTTCTGATAATTCGGTCGATATTAGTGCTGGTAACGGAGTTGAAACATATCAATTTGCAGCGATACGTAAAGCTAAATTGGATAATCTGTAGGAGGCGGGATGTAATTCATGGCATCTGGACTAGGTGACGCCATCAGGCAATTGGTTCAGGACAGAGGACTGTCCGAAGAACTTGTCGAGAAAACCGTTGAAGAGCTTCTTCTAGCGGCATACAAACGCAAATTCGGAACCGCCGATAACGCGGTTGTTCGCTTCAGTGACGACGGTAGCGACGTTTACATTTTTGCAAAAAAGCAGATTGTTGAAGAAGTAATGGATCCGGTTGAGGAGATCGAGCTTTCTGAGGCGCTGCAGTACAACGAAGAATGTGAGATAGGTGACGAACTTCTCATCGAAATCAACCCACGGGAATTCGAGCGTGTGGCCGTTCAGAGCGCGAAGCAGAAGGCCAAACAAACGTTGAGGGAAATCCAGAAGGACACCCTTTACTCTGAGTTTGTGGACAAAGTCGGTGAGATGATCATCGGTTATTATCAGCGGGAAAGAAACGGGAACATCTACGTGGATCTCGGCAAGACGGAAGGTATCCTGCCAAAACGCTACCAGTCTCCCAGGGAGATTTACAGATCCGGAGACCGGATAAAGGCGATGATATATGAGGTAAACAAGACGCCAACCGGTTTGCAGATCGTCCTGACAAGAACACACACTGAGTTTGTAAAGCGTATCTTTGAGCTCGAGGTTCCCGAGATTTACGATAAGACCGTAGAAGTATTCAAACTTGTACGGGAACCGGGATACAGAACAAAGATAGCGGTGTATTCAAACCGGGAGGATGTAGATCCTGTGGGTGCGTGTGTCGGCATGAAGGGCGTTCGAATACAATCTGTAGTACGTGAGCTCGAAGGTGAGAAGATAGATATCCTGAAATATGAGAACGACCCGCGGACATTCATCACCAATGCGCTTTCTCCGGCGGAGGTAGACTCGGTCATACTCATCGATGAGATGAAACGTCAGGCAATGGCGGTGGTCGATGAGTCGCAGCTTTCACTGGCAATTGGGAAGCAGGGTCTGAACGTTCGCCTGGCAAATCGTTTGGTAGACTGGAACATCGATGTGAAGACTCCCGAACAGTTTGCCGAGATGGATATCGCGGTTGAATCAAAGAAGGCTGTTTCAGCCCTGTTTGGTGATATCGAAGAAGAAGAGGAAATAACCGCAATTGAGGAATTGCCGGATCTCGACGACGGGATTGTAGCAAAGCTGAAAGAGAACGGAGTAGAGCTCATCGAGCAACTCATTTCATTGACCGATGAAGATCTGAGAAAAATCGAGAGCCTGAGTGAAGAAGAAATAACTACAATTCAGCAGGTTGTAGCGGAGAATATTGAGGTAATCGAAGAAGAAGCTGAAGAGGGGGCCGCAGAAGAGCAGGAACCTCTCGCCGAAGAGACGGATGTTGAGACTGAAGAAGAGATGGCGGAGGAAGTTTCGGCAGAGGAAGAGACCGCTGTTGAAGAGGAAGAAGAGGAAGAGGAAGAAGAAGATGATGAAATGTACGAGTGTCCTGAATGCGGCGCGGAAATCACTATCGATATGACGGCTTGCCCAAATTGCGGTGTGGGTTTAAGTTTTGAATTCGAAAATGAAGAGCCGTCGGAAGAAGAACAGGAAGAGGAAGTAGAAGAATAATAAGGGAGCTTCACAAAAAGGAACTTTATGTCTGAGGAACAGGATAACAAGCAAAAACCAAAGACGACGCTTATAAAACATCGTAAGCCAACACCGGAAGAAGAGGCAAAGACGCCCAAGAAGAAGGTGGTGGTGGTCAAAAAGAAGAAGCCTAAGCCCAAGGTCGTTGTCAAAGCTGAACAACAGGAAACGCCCCAGGGAAAACCCCAGGAAAAACCCGAGGAAAATGCGCAGGAGAAGAAACCTCAAGCGAGGGAACCGGTCAGAAAGACCGGGGTACGCTCGATAGACGAGGAGATGGGTAACGCGCGAAAGGCGGAGGCGCGGAAGAGCGGTTCTACCGTGAAGGGTAGAATGGGACCCGCCCCGCGTTCGCGGACTGATAGAAGCGCGCCCGCCCGTGGTGAGTCGAGACCCTCCGACAGGAGACCCGGAAGCAGACCGCAGCGGCCGTCGGACAGGGGCCCGTCTGCACGGGGTCCGGCTTCGAGAGGACCGGCAACAGGGAAACCGAGTGGATCGAAAGGCGGTGGAGAGACTCCGCCACCTTCGGCAGACACAAAACCCGCCGGCAAGAAGTTCTATAAGTCAAAGAAGAAATCTGCTCCCTCATGGAAGAAGGGCGAGCAGAACAAAGAACGGGATTTTCAGCTCAAGAAACGGCAGACGGTTCCAAAGACAAACCCGGTACCCAAAGAGATAGACATCATGGAGGTCATCACGGTCTCCGAGCTCGCCAGGAAGATGAATCTCAAAGCCTCCGATCTCATCAGCAAGCTGATGGGTATGGGTATGATGGTTACGATCAACCAGCAGATCGACGCGGAGACGGCGTCGCTACTTGCCCAAGAGTTCGGTTCAAAGGTCAATATCGTTTCGCTGTATGATGAAACGATAATCGAGTCTGAAACCGACAAGGAACACGACCTCAGGCCACGTCCGCCGATAGTGACGGTCATGGGTCACGTCGACCACGGTAAAACCCAGTTGCTCGATTCGATTCGAAAAACAGACGTTGTGGCGGGGGAATTCGGCGGAATTACCCAGCACATCGGCGCATACAAAGTGCAGTTGGAAGAGGGTGATATCGTATTTCTCGACACACCGGGACACGAAGCGTTCGGACTCATGCG
>CAZHXC010000395.1:0-3805 GCA_964536145.1 uncultured Spirochaetales bacterium
CACGCAATGGAGGCGCTTCGGGTGGTGGATGCCGATGTGCACGCTATACTTACCGACAAGAAGAGCCTCCCGGATCTCGAGCCGATTGCGGGTGCGTGCGGATTTGAAGCGTTTGAGGGTCCCGAGGAGGATGTGCTGCACCGTTTTGCCCTTGCCGTCAAGCACTTTGGAGTGGATACCTACATACGCGCCACCGGAGACAACCCGCTCGTCTCGGGGCCGCTGGCGGAGGATCTACTTAGATACCATCTCTGTAACCGTGCCGATTTTTCGGGTTATCTCGGGCCGCCCCTTGGCACGGGGGTTGAGATCACCAGGTCAGGGGCAATACTCATTGCCGATGAAGAGGCGGTTGATCCGTATGAGCGGGAGCACGTCAGCCCGTTTATTTACAGAAGGCCCGAGCGATTCACAGTAAGGCAACCGTGGGCGCCCGATGAGGTGTGTTTTCCCGAATCGAAGGTCACGCTCGATACACCGGCGGATTATGAAGCTCTCAAGGCGGTCTACAGATCGTTGTATCGTGGCAAACCGATTCAGACGCAGACTCTCGTAGCCTGGTTGAAAGACCATGGGAAACTACATGAAACCAAATCACCGGACAATCCGGTTTGTTCCATCGATAAGAAAGGGTAACGGTACCGGTCACCTCAGAAGATGTTTGGAGATGGCTGCCGCCATCAACAATCAGGAGGGATCGGTCTCCGCACAGCTGCTGCTCGAAACCGGAGGGGAGACTCTCTCAACGGTTGACCATATGCTCAGGGCCTATCCTCAGGTTCCGGTTAGCTTTGTTGCACCGGGCCCGGCCCGGGACCCTGCGCCGGAAGACGCCAAGATAACCGTTCTCGACAGCAGAGCAAACTCACAAGCGCGCGTGGAAGAGTTGAGGAGCCGCACGATTGTAGTCGGGTATGACGAAGAAGGTCCCGGCCGGCGCTACTGCCACTACCTGATAGATACGCTTCCCGCCGTCACCCGGCGGAGTGAGCCGAACGTCATTGCCGCAGCCGTGCGTGCGCCCCGCAACAGGCGCTCACGGCCGCCGGAGGAGTTCCACTCAATTATCCTCACCTTTGGAGGGGAAGACCCTGCGGGGCTCACTCCAATCGTATGCCGCGCCCTCGTCAAGAAGCTCGGATTCGCGCCGGAACATATCACCGCGGTCCGCGGCCCTTCGGCAAAGAGATTCAATCTTCCTGCGGGCGTCTGCCTTCTCGATAATCCGGAGAGCCTCAGGGAGATGCTTTACGAGTACGATCTGGTCATCACCTCCTTTGGGCTGACCGCATACGAGGCGCTCGCGGCCGGTGTTCCGGTTCTGGTAGTGAATCCAACAAACTACCACAAAAAGCTCTCAAAGATCGAAGGATTCGAGCACGCTGGCGTGCGAAGGGTTCGTACGGGAAAGCTGCGACGCCTCATGCGCAATCCCGCGGTGCTTGCTCACAGCTGCGAAGCGCTGAGGTCACGGCTCGAGGGCAGCAGGTGGGTTGATGATGCCGGCGGACTCAACGGTGAGCTCGCCGGCGCCGCGGGCGTTATAGCCGGACTCACTCCACACACGCCCGCGCATTGTCCGGTCTGCGGCGGCGCCCCCGCGCGTTCCCACGCGCCCGGCCAAATCACGCCGGACGAGGCCGCGCCGGCGAGCGCTCGCACGCCACGCACGCCCGCGCGGCGCCGCCCTTACGCCTGCCCGCCGGGCACTGCGGTAGCCAGGTTTCCCGATCGCACCTTTTTTCGTTGTACCCGAACGGGGCTGTTGTGGCTCTCAGATTTCTCGGGTGAACGGACTGCCTACGGTGAGTCTTACTTCTTTTCAGAGTACCAGGCCCAATACGGAAAGACCTACCTCGAAGACTTTGATTACATAAAGGGTCTTGCCGGCCCAAGACTGCAGGCCATACGAAGCTTGCTGCCCGACGGCGCTGCGTCAATTCTCGACGTCGGTTGCGCCTACGGTCCCTTTCTCTCAGCCGCGGCGGACGCGGGTTTTCGCTGTTACGGAATAGACATTTCCCCTCCGGCGGTTGCGTATGTCACCGGATCTCTCGGGCTCGATGCGGTGGTTGCCGATTTCTCGGAGTTCAACCCGGATCTCTTTGAGCCGGACCACTTCAATTGCATCTCCATGTGGTATGTAATCGAGCATTTTGAGAATCTGAAAGCGGTGCTCGAGGCGGCGGCTGCGCTCCTCAGACCCGGCGGCGTGTTTGCCTTCTCCACTCCAAACTCATCCGGCATCAGCGGCAGGTTGTCCTTGAAGCGGTTGTTGAGGTCGAGTCCAAGAGACCACTATACCGTCTGGTCGCCCCGTTCCGCGAAAACTCTCCTCGGAGAGTTCGGCTTTTCGGTAAAAAAAATCCGGATCACGGGACATCATCCGGAGCGCTTCCCGCTGATGGCGAACAGGCGGTCCGGAATCCTGTATAAGGTGGTTATGGCGGCGAGCCGTCTTTTTGGTCTTGGAGACACCTTCGAGGTGTATGCGGTACGTGACGGAGAGCGTGGCGATGCCTGACAACAGACCCGGGATTCTCATTCTTGGTGCTTCACAGATGCAGCTTCCCGCAATCCGCATAGGCAGGGAGCTCGGATGGACGGTTATTGTTGCAGATGCAAATCCAAAGACTCCCGGGGTACGGTTGGCAGACTACTTTGAGCATGTGGATTTGAAGGACAAGGAAGGCATGGTACAGGTGGCCTCACGTCACAGGGCGGCCGGAAGGCTTGACGGCGTGTTTACCGCCGGAACGGATTTTTCGGCGACAGTGGCGTGGGTGGCCGAAAAGCTCGGTCTTCCGGGGATCCGATATAATACCGCCCTCGATGCGAGTGACAAAGAGCGGATGCGAAGAGTGTTCGATGGCGCCGGGCTTGCTTCCCCACGCTTTGTCTCCGTAACGTCCACCAAAGAGCTTGCAAAGCTACCGGACCAACTCGAGCTCCCGCTTGTGATAAAACCCGTGGACAACATGGGCGCCCGGGGTGTCAGAAGGGCGGATACCGCCGATGAGCTGCGCGCCGCGGTGGAGGCCGCCCTGCCGCAATCACGGACCGGCCGGGTGATAGTCGAAGAGTATATTGAAGGCCCGGAGTTCAGCCTCGATGCGATTGTCTACAAAGGTGAGATAACGGAGTGCGGAATTGCCGACAGGCATATATGCTTCCCGCCCTACTTTGTGGAGATGGGTCACACCATGCCCACGGCGTTTGGTACCGATGATCGGCAGAGGGTAGTCGATCTGTTCTGCAAGGGGATACAGGCGCTCGGGATTGAGAACGGCGCCGCCAAAGGAGACATCAAGCTCTCGAGCACCGGTCCGGTGATAGGGGAGATCGCTGCGAGGCTTTCCGGCGGCTACATGTCGGGTTGGACATATCCGTACTCGAGCGGTGTACGTGTAACCGAAGCGGCAATGAAAATAGCGGTAGGACTTTCCCCCGGGGAACTAAAACCGCTCCGTTGTCATACCGCGGCCGAACGGGCATTCATATCGATACCCGGTGTCGTGAATCACGTCAATCGCGATATTGAAGACCAGAATATCCGGGAGGTCTTTTGCAGGGTAAGAAAGGGTGACGAGGTGACCTTCCCGACCAACAACGTCGAGAAGTGCGGTAGCGTCATCGCCGTCGATCCTGACCGCGAGCGCGCGGCCGCCCTGGCCGAGGAGACTTGCAGGTCGGTGTTTATCAGACTCGAACCCTTTGCGGAGTCAACGCGTGAGTTTCTTTTTGGCTCCGCTTACAACTGGGCGCCGGCTGCATTCACCCTTTCGGTGCCCGGAAACAGGGAAGC
>CAZHXC010000396.1:0-2301 GCA_964536145.1 uncultured Spirochaetales bacterium
GTCGCGATAGACCGGCTCGAACGGTGGGCTTTTTTGCCGCCGCGCCGGGCGCCGCCGGCGGGTTCTGCGGCCGGTCCCGGCGGCGGGTCCTCCCGCGGGAGGACCGCCAGGGACCGCATTGGAGTATTCATGAAAAACGAGATCGAAGAGATCATACGCACAGCCGGAGAGATGCTGTCGCGAGCTTTCAGAAGCTCGCAAAACTTCTCTGAAAAAGAACGGGGACACCTCCTCTCTGACCAGGATATCGCGGTAAATGAGTATCTCACTACCGAGCTATTGCGCAGATTTCCCGGTGATTCGGTAGCGTCGGAGGAAGCGCCTGAAACCGGAGAGAAAGACGGGGCACGGTGGATAGTCGACCCGATAGACGGCAGCGCCTATTTCATCTTCGGAGAGCCCTACTTCTCGGTTAGCATCGCGCGGGAGCGGGTCGGAGAAATTGTCGAGGCGCACGTGTACAATCCCATTTCCAACGAATATTTCTTTGGCAGTGATGAGGAAAGGCGCTCCTATCTCAACGGTGAGCCAATCACGGTCTCCGATATCGGAAGGATCGAAGATTCCCTTGTAGCTTTTGGTTTTAGTGCCAATATACGAGCGATCAATCGATATTATGCCGATTGGCCGGAAACGTTCGAGAGTTGTAAGAAAGGGATAGCTTGGATCTGTCCCGCGTTGAGTATCTGCAATGTCGCCCGCGGTCGGCTCGAAGCGTTTATCGATTCCGGATGTTCCTACCAGGGGCAGGCCGCAGCTTCGCTTATTCTGAAGAATGCCGGCGGAGGTATGTGGAACTACGACCAGACGGACTATGATCACCGGATCAAAGGCGGAATATTCACGAACGGGAAGTTCGAAATCGAAAAGGCGCCCGGCCGCCTCAACCGCAACAATTGACACTTTGACTATATTAACGATATAGGTACAAACGCGCCGTTGTATCAATACTGTGTGCTAAAGGGGTGCGGATGGACATTGCGCAGAGGATTCTTAATTACGAACAAGTGACGTCGCACGGCAACCGTAACGCACGGAGCGATCTTGGCCGGATTCTGGAGGCGGGGCTCCGCGCCGCGGACCCGTATAACAACACCCGGGCGCTCTTCTCGCTCGACGGAGAAAGACTGACAGTGGGTGGCAAAGAGTTCACCCCTGCAGGCTCACCGTTTCCGCCGCATCGGTCTATCGACCTGAATAATATCGATCGTATCTATGTAGTGGGCGCGGGAAAGGGGATTCAACGCCTCGCGCGTGCAATTGAGGATACTCTCGGGGAGCGGCTTACCGGCGGGGTGGTGATCGACAAGCACGGCGGCCCGCTGATCTGTAAGCAGGTTGAGGTGGTGTATGGCGCTCACCCGGTGCCGGACGAAGGCTGTGTTGAAGGCTGCCGCAAGATTCTCGCGCTGTCACAAGATCTCACCGAGCGGGATCTGGTCTTTACCGTTGTGGCAAACGGTGTCTCTTCGCTGCTGACCCTGCCGGTGGATGGTGTTTCCCTCGATGAGATCCGTGAGGTGACCCGCGCCATGCAGATCGAACGCGGCGTGCCAACCGGAGACTTGAATCCGGTTCGCAATCACTTGGACCAAATGAAAGGCGGGCGCATGTCCCGCCATATGCGCCCGGCGCAACTGATCCATATTGCTGCCTATCAGCCCTACCAGTGGTCATTCTACACCGAAGACAACGTCTGGATGCATTCCCTGTCCGAGCAATCGACCTTTGATGACGCTCTCCAAATGCTCGAGCGGTGGGATGCGGTTGAGGCCATGCCCCGAAGCGTGCTCGAGTTCCTGCGGGCATCGGACCGGGAGAAGGAGACCGTCAAGACTGAGGAGTTCATGAGCTGGGACAGCCCGGTTTTTGGTGTGATGCCGAAGTATTCCGATCTGGGGATGCTGCCCACCGCTCGCCGCAAAGCCGAAGAACTTGGATACAACGTGCTCATCCTCTCTACATGGCTTCAGGCGGAGGCGTCGTCCGCCGCACAGGTGATGGGCGGGATCGCGAACACTATCGAGCGGCACGGTCTGCCGATAGAGCCGCCGGCGTGTTTGATAAACGGCGGTGAGTTGTTGGTTACCGTCGGCAATCAGCAGGGCATGGGCGGGCGAAACCAGGAGTGGGCCGTGACGGCAGCAATGATGATCGATGGAAGCCCCAATATCGTTATGGGATCGGTGGATACCGACGGCACCGACGGGCCGGGGCATCAATTTGGCGCCGCGCACAGCGATATACCGGTTCTTGGCGGCGGCATCGTGGACGGGCAGACCGCCGCACTCGCCCGCGAGC
>CAZHXC010000396.1:2340-3804 GCA_964536145.1 uncultured Spirochaetales bacterium
GAAGCCCAAAGACGCCACGACACATCGCAGGCTCTCTGGTTACTCGATTGCGGTGTGGAGGTAAGCCACAACATCAGCCTTACCGACCTGACCGTTACGCTGGTCAAAGGACGGGGCGAGAATCCGAATTGGATACGATAAGAGCCTGAAAGGAGAAAGAGCAGATGGATCCGAGACAGCGAATCACCAACATAGAGCAACTAATCTCTCACGGGAACATCAAAGGGCGCAAGGACATGATCGAGATCCTGGAAACCGGTTTGCGCGCGGCGGACCCGTACAACGCCACCCGCGACCTGATGCATCTCGAGGGTGATATCCTGACTTTTGACCATCCCGATTATTACACACGGGGGGATCCAAACCAGGAACCGGAAGTAGTGGACCTCAGCAGGGTGGACAAAGTCCTGGTCGTAGGAGCGGGAAAGGGCATTCAACGGCTCGCACGGGCGGTTGAAGATGTGCTCGGTGATCGGATCACCGGCGGGTGCGTTATCGATAAGCAAGGCGCACCGCCGATTCTCGAAAGGGTCGAGGTGGTTTTTGGCGCTCATCCGGTACCCGATGAAGAGTGTGTCCGGGGCTGTAGGCGGATCGTCGAGTTGATAAGCGGCCTGAGTGAGAACGATCTTGTCATCACCCTGGTGGGCAACGGTGTGTCTTCGCTTCTTACGCTTCCGTTGGAAGGTGTTACGCTAGATGAGGTCAAACGGGTGACTCAGGTGATGCAGATCGAAAAGGGCGCCTACACCGGAAAGCTCAACCCCATCCGCAACCACCTTGACCAGCTCAAAGGGGGGCTCATTACAAGGCGGTTGCAGCCGGGACGGTCGATCCACATATGCGCCTGGGGCCTGTGGGATTATGAATACATTATGACAAGGAATGTGTTTCTCCATACACTGCCCGAGGGGTCGACTTTTGAGGTAGCCGTGGCAAACCTCCATGAACATGATGCCTGGGATGACATGCCGGAGTCGGTCCGCGCTCACCTGAGTAAAGCTGATCCGGCGGATGAGACCGTTAAACGGGATGAGTTCGAAAGCTGGAACACCCGGATGTTCATGGTCAATCCGCCGAGTCATGATCACGTCAAGGCGGCGATGGACAAAGCGGAAGAGCTCGGCTACACCGCCAAACGATTGTACGAAGCAAGTATGTTCGAAGCGAGCCAGGGCGGAAAGTTCTGCGCGGCGATGGCGGTGAATATCGAATCGAATAACGAACCCTTCGAGGCGCCGGTGGCATTGTTCGGTGGAGGTGAGATGCTTGTCACCGTGGGCAACAGTGACGGTATGGGCGGCAGAAACCAGGAGTGGGCGCTCGCGGCGGTGCGAAGAATAGCGGGAAAAGAACGGATCGTCATGGCATCGGTGGATACCGATGGAACCGACGGTCCCGGCCACCAGTTTGTAGATCATGACCAGGACGTACCGGCGCTCGACGGGGGGATCGTGGACGGCT
>CAZHXC010000397.1:0-3803 GCA_964536145.1 uncultured Spirochaetales bacterium
CGCCCCGTCGAAGAAGAGCTTTCGTGGCCCCTGGTAAAACCAATCTTCATCAAAATCCGCCGCAGAAACCCAGGATTCGGTAAAGGGCACCTCATCCCGTGACCAGCAGGAGAACCTGCAGGTCAACTCTCCGTTTTGCTTCAGCTCTTTGAGTACCTCGATCGGTTTTCTGTACCACGTATTGTCCTGGACGGTGGTGATACCCACACGTGCAAGTCCGGCAAGTATTGTCTTGAGGGCAGTCCGGATTCTCTCAGGATCGCTGGACCTTTTGCTGTATTGTTTACGGAGATACCGGTTTCTCCCCGCCTCGCGGACAACTCCGGTTGGCCCGTCATCATCAAATAACACGGTCTCGCCTCGTGTCGTCTTTTTCGTGAGCAGCCCCATAAGCTCGAGCCCGCGAGTGTTTGTCCACACCGCATGTCCCGAGAACTGGGTAAGAAACACGGGAATATCCGGAAAGTGCTTGTCCAGAAGTGACCGGTGCGGATTTGGGCAGGTGGCGTAATCCCAACCGTATCCCTGAACGTAACTCCCGGCGGGCGATGCATCGATCTGTGCCTTTACCGATTGGATAATGGCATCGGCATCAAGCCCGCTCAAGTCGGCGGCCTTGTCTCTCAATCCGCCGGAGACGGCGTGGAAATGATTGTCATTGAATCCGGGAAGGAGTGCTCTGCCTTCGAGATCGTACCACACGGTGTCGTTCGCCGCAGCATCCAACACCCGCTCCACTGAACCGACAACCGCTATTCTATCTCCGCGAACCAACACCGCTGCGGGGTCTTTCAGCGCAGGGTCCATCGTGATGATTCGACCATTGGAGTATGCCCGGCTTTTCATACCGCATCCTACAGGCGAACGCAGGGTCCATCAAGCCTTTTGCATTGACGGGTCATGGGCGGCACCTACAGCGCCGCGCTACAACGCCCCGTGGTTCACTCCTCCCAGAGCGTCATCGAATCGAGAAAAAGCTTCTTCAGGTCGTCAGCGGTGAACGGGCGTGGGGAGAGCTTTGTCACGCGGTGCTGTGGCAGCGTGCCTTCAACCAGCTTGTCAACATCCGCCTCCGTATAACCCACCGCCGAAAGACCGTTCGGCATCCCCGTCGCGCGCATGAGCTTCACAACCTGGTCGGCGAGCACCTCCCCGGCTTGCTCAGGCGGAACGCCATCAACATCGGCCCCGAGCAATGAAGCGGCGATCAGATGTCTTTCAGGATTTGCGGGACCGGTAAACCGGAAGGCGGCAGGGGCGTTAAGAACCACCGACATGCCGTGCGGAATGATCGGGGTTCCCGGCGGATATCCTTCCGGGATATAGGATATCACCATCCCCGACACGGGGTAAGACATCCCGTGGGGGAGATGGAGCCCTGCGTTGTTGAATCCGATGCCCGCGTACGTCGCTGCCAGGATCATCTGATCCCGTGCCTCATCGTTTTCCGGATGCCGGACCGCCTCGACAATGTTTTTGCCCACCATCCCCATCGCCTGGACCGTCCAGATATCACTTATGGGGTTCGAGCCCTGGTACGCCGGGCGGTTGCGGGGATGATCGGGCGCCTCGCGTTTGGTGTACGGGAGGTTTGTGTATGATTCAATCGCATGGACCAGGACGTCAAACCCGGTGGAGGCCGCGGCGATTCTTGGCAGTGTGCGGGTATTATCGGGATCGATAATCCCCAGATTGGGTCTGATATACCGATGGGCAATACCGGTTTTGGCGTCCATCGACAGGAGATCGAAGATAATAACCCCCGTTGTCTCGCTCCCGGTACCCGCGGTTGTAGGAATACCGATGAGGGGTTTGAGCGGCCCCGGCACCGGCTCACCCTTACCGATCGGCGCGTTAACGTAGGTGAGGAAGTCAGCCGGATGGGTGGCATAGAGATTGGCGGCTTTTGCGGTGTCAATGGATGATCCGCCGCCGATTCCGACAAAACCGTCAAAGTTCCCGTCCTTTGCAAATGCGGCGGCCTCGAGAAGAGATTCGTCCGTCGGCTCCACCCGTGACTGGTCAAAGAGCACCGCGTCTATCCCGTGCTCTTTCAGAGATTCGAGCGTTGCCAGCACCGGCGCGCTGTCTGATAGGCTCTTGTCCGTGACAACCAAGACGCGCTTCGAACCGAGCTCGGACATTTCAAAGCCCACCTCTTTTGTGGCCCCAAACCCGTACTTTATGTTTGCAGAGCTCATGGTGAGAATCGTTTCGTGTTTCATCGGCGCCGCCTCCTTTTGCAAATCGCTACAAAACCTTAGTATCCAAATTCACAAGTGTCAAGAAAACGGCGGGCGGTCCTGTGACAAGCCGACGCTTCGCCGCTCAAAATGGAGAGAGGAATGAGAATAATCAGAGAGACAAAAGAAACCCCAGTCCTCGCAGAAGTTGATGTGTTGATAGCCGGCGGCGGACCCGCGGGAATCGCAGCAGCGGCGACTGCCGCGCGATGTGGAGTGAACGTGATGCTCATTGAGCGCTACGGATGTCTTGGCGGACTCGCAACCGGCGGTCTGGTGCTTCTGATGGACCATCTCTATGATTCCGATGGGAAACGCTGCATCGGCGGGATCACCTGGGAGCTCATGGAACGTCTCGATGCTATCGGCGGGCTGGCGGGAAAAGGTACTACCCGGCTGCACGCGGATTCGGAGCTACTGAAAATTGCCGCCGACCAATTGTGCCTGGAGAGCGGAGTGACATTGCGATTCCACTCCTGGATCGCCGATGCGATTACAGCTGATGGAAAGGTTTCTGCAGTGGTAGTCGAGAGCAAATCCGGCAGGCAGGCAATTGCTGCACAGGTGTTTGTCGATGCAACCGGAGACGGTGATATTGCAGCGTTTGCAGGCGCAGCCTTCGAGTCGTACACGATGCGCATCGGGCTCAACTGCAAGATCGGTGGTGTTAACCGGGAGGAGTTTCTCCGCTGGAAAGAGAAGAACCCTGAGGAAGCTGGGAAAATCCATAGCGCGGTTCTCTCGTACGGCGGATGCAGGCTCGGGTTAGGGCTTACCCCGTACAGCGATAAAGGGGTTTTCTGGGTCAACAATCTTGGACTCGGCCGTCGTGAAGGCGACAACGAACCGGTTGCCGTTGGAGACGGGATGTATACCGGAGGGCTGAGCGCGCTTGATGTGGATGACCTCTCTTTCGTGGAAATCGAAACCCGCAAACGCATTCTCCGTGCTCTCGAGTTCTACAGGAAGTATGTACCCGGTTACCAGGAGGTACGGCTGCTCTCTATCGCTTCGCAAATCGGCGTGCGGGACAGCCGGCGTATCGTTGCCCGGCATCGTGTGACGGCCGAAGAGATGGCAAGAAGCGTCTACTATGACGATACCATCGGCTTGACGGCGATGTCTTTCAAAGAGGGTAATCATCTCCGGGTGCCGTACCGTTCGCTCGTGCCGCAAAAGACCGACGGCTTGCTCGCCGCCGGGAGGTGTATTGATGCCGGTGACGGCGTAATCCACTCGATACGTCTCATCCCGCCGTGCATGATGACCGGGCAGGCCGCGGGAACCGCCGCCGCCATGTGCGTGGAAAGGAAAATAGAGCCGCGCGACCTATCCTACGCCGAGCTGCGAAAGAGGCTCGAGGCCGAAGGTGTTATCCTTGCCGATTGACCTCCGTAAACGGGTAGATGCGGTGTAGACCGTCTTGCGGGAGAAACCGGTAAGTGCGGGTACGGCCCGGAAGTCCGGACTGAGGCGACTTGACCGTTAAAGAAGCCGGCCTCCGCGTCTCTACCCGATGTTTGACCTGAACTCCGGTCTTCCCGATATGCCGAGGTTCAA
>CAZHXC010000398.1:0-3790 GCA_964536145.1 uncultured Spirochaetales bacterium
AATTCTATTAGTTATTCATTTTTTATACTTAAATTTTTAAGAAATTCTTTAGAAACCGCCTCCGGGAAGGAGGAGTACTCGGCGGCGACAATCCGGAAAAAGATCTATCGCACCATACGCAGTTTTCTCAGCCCGGCGGAACCCCTCGTAGATGCGCCGGCGGCTCGCGGCCGGGGAGAGGCGGCCGTCGCGGCGTCTCTCGTACCGGCGGCCGGCCCGCGGATCGACATAGCGACTCTTTCCGACGGCGAGATCCTTCAGCTTCTCACCGACAGAGGAATCGATACCACAGTTCAGCCGGTTGACTGGATCCGCGGCGGTCAGATAGAAGCTCAAAGACGGCTCGACCTCTTCTTTAGTGAAAAGCTCTCAGTGTATGACACCCTCCGGAATGATCCTTCCCGGGACATCCAGTCTCACTTGAGCCCCTTTCTCCATTTTGGTCAGATATCGTCTCAGACCGTCGTGTTGAAACTTCTCGAACACGAATCGAAGGCCGGCAGAGCTCCTTTCAGCAGAGCTTCAGCCGGCGAGTTCAGAGTCGAGGCCCTCTCTTCCGGGGCACAGGCGTTTATCGAAGAGCTCGTCATAAGACGGGAGCTCTCGGCAAACTTCTGCCTGTACAATCCTCACTACGACTCGGTCAAAGCATTGCCCGCCTGGGCGCTCGAGTCGCTTGCCGCACATGAAAAGGACAGGCGCGACTACAGCTATTCGATCAAAGAGCTCGAAGAGGCCCGAACGCACGACCGGTACTGGAACGCCGCCGCGCGGGAGATGTATCAACGCGGCAAGATGCATGGCTACATGCGGATGTACTGGGGCAAGAAGATCATCGAGTGGTCAAAGGACACATCCTCAGCCTACTCGACAATGCTGTATCTCAACAACAAATACTTTCTTGATGGAAGGGATATCAACAGCTACGCCGGGGTTGCGTGGTGCTTTGGTAAGCACGACAGACCGTGGAAGGAACGTGAGATACTTGGCAAAATCAGATACATGAACGCGCGGGGGCTCGAGCGCAAGTTTGATATCAAGAGTTACGCCGCTCAGTTTGGCGGGTGAACCGGCTGGAAACGCCCGGCGGAGAACGCCCGGCAGAAAGACGCCCAGCGGTTGCAACAGCCATCCCGATCACATATGATGCACAGAAATTGACTGCCCGGACCAGGTGAGCGGCGGCAGCTAAGAGACGGCGCCGCCAAAACAGCCGGAAACACCGTACGGTACATAGCTAAGGAGACAGAAAATGATAGAACTTCCAATAAAAGGCCGGGAGGAAACCTACAAGGTCAATCCTTCAAAGATCATCGCCCTTGGGCTCAACTACAGAGATCACATTGCCGAGAGTCATTCGGTCCGGGTGAGGGGTTTCGATCCTGAAGAGCCCGATGAACCGATCATCTTTGCAAAGACCACCAACTGCCTGATCGGTCCTGAACAAACGATCGTGATACCGGCGCTCATTGACGGATACGGGTTTGACGATCCGCGGACGGATCACGAGGCGGAGCTCGCCTTCATCATCGGTACCGAATGCAAGAATGTCTCTGAGGCGGATGCCTTTGATGTGATCTACGGCTTTACCTGTATGAACGACGTGAGCCAGCGGAACATCCAGACCGGGGACAAATCGGGATGGTTCAGAGGGAAATCCTTCGACACCTTTGGTCCGGTGGGCCCCGTTGTCGTGTTGAAGGAGGATATTGGAGACCCGCAGAACCTCAATATCGAGTGCAGGCTCAACGGGAAGACCGTGCAGAGCTCGAATACAAAGATGATGATTTTCGATATCCGGACTACCGTAGCGTTCGTTTCCAAAAACTTCACCCTCTATCCGGGGGACGTCATTACCACCGGTACGCCGAGCGGTGTGGGAAAGATATCACACGGCGATGTGGTGGAAGTTGAAATCGAGAACATCGGGGTGCTAAAAAACTCCGTAGTTGAGGAAGGAAAGTAGGCTTGATCGAGTTTTCCCGTTTTGGTAAACGGCTTACGGCAAAGACAGGTATCCTCGAGCTCATGGAAGACCTTGGCAACGCAGCAGCCGAGGATAAGCGGTACTATATGCTCGGCGGCGGCAACCCCGCTCTCATACCCGAAGTGTGCGAGCTGTGGCGCCGACGGATGCAGGAGATTCTTGAAAACGGTGATCAGTTCGAAAAGATGATTGGCAGGTATGACACCTCCCAGGGCAACCAGCCCTTCCTCGAGGCGCTTGCCGGGCTGTTTTCACAGGAGTACGGGTGGAATATCACGCCAAAGAACATCGCCGTGACAAACGGCAGCCAGACCGCCTTTTTCTGTCTGATCAACATGTTTGCCGGTACCTATCCGGACGGCTCGAAGCGGAAGATCCTCTTTCCGATTACTCCCGAATACATCGGATATGCAGACCAGAGCATCGAAGACGGATCGCTCGTATCCTGCATACCGTTGATAGAGCAGATCGATACAAGAACCTTCAAGTATCACATCGATTTTTCGCAGCTGCCGGAGACGAATGATATCGCCGCGGTTTGCGTTTCCCGGCCGACAAACCCGACCGGTAACGTGCTGACCCGCGAGGAGCTCGAGCGTCTCTCTCGCTACGCCGATTCCCGCGGGATTCCGCTGATCATAGACAACGCCTACGGTCTTCCGTTTCCCGGGATTATCTTTGACGAGGTAGAGCCGTTCTGGAATGAGAACGTCATCCTCGGGATGAGCCTCTCCAAGATCGGTCTTCCATCGGTACGAAACGGCATCATCATCGCCTCCGAACAGATCATAGAAGCGCTTTCGGCGTCGAACGCGGTCTTGAGCCTCGCGACGGGAAGCATAGGACAGGTGATACTCGAACCACTCGTCGCCTCAGGCGAGATTCTCTCCTTGAGCCGGGAGGTCATCACACCGTTTTACAGATCGAGGGTGGAACAGGCGATTGAGTGGGTTGCCGGCGCTCTTGATGGTGTGTGCGATTATTCGATTCACAAGGCGGAAGGCGCGCTCTTTCTCTGGATCTGGTTCAAAGATCTCCCCGTCACCACCGCCGAGCTTTACGGCAAGCTGAAAGAGCGCGACGTACTCGTAATCCCCGGTACACATTTTTTCTTTGGTCTTGCCGAGGAGTGGAACCATCGTGATGAGTGTATCCGCATCAATTACTCGCAGAATGAGGATGAGGTGCGTGAAGGAATCCGCCGGATTGGCGAAGCTGTGAGGGAGCTATATTGAGAATACTGCTTGTAAACGACGACGGCATGAACTCGCCGGGACTGACTGCATTGAAAGAGGCGGTTTCAGAAGAAAAACACGAGGTGTGGATGAGCGCACCTGACCGCGAGAAGAGCGGCTCGTCCCACTCAATCACCTTTGCTGAAGCGGTGCGCACCCGCGAAATCGCGGAGAACACCTTGCTGGTTGCGGGTTCACCCGCTGATTGCGTGCTCTCCGCCTTCAGGCATTTTCTGCCCGAACAACCGGATCTCGTCATCTCCGGTATAAACATCGGGGCGAACCTCGGCGGAGATATCGTCTATTCCGGAACCGCAGGCGCCGCACGGCAGGCTGTGTTTCTCGGTGTGCCGGGGGTTGCGGTTTCTCTCAATACCTTCTCACCGCCTTTCCATCTGAGGACAGCGGCACAATTCATAGCAAGAAACATGGAAGATTTCGCCACACTTTGGCATGAGTCGGGCAACACATCTCATTTTCTGAATATCAACGTTCCCAACGTGGAGCATTTTGCAGGATCGGTCCTGGTTGCACCCCCCGCCAAGCTCGTCCATGAGAACAAGATGGT
>CAZHXC010000399.1:0-3788 GCA_964536145.1 uncultured Spirochaetales bacterium
ACGCACGGGCGATACTATTGCGTGAGACTCGCCTATCGCAGCTTGTTGTCTGCAATCGGTAATATACAACCAAATTAGCGCGGCGTGTACCTCTTTCCGGCAGACAGCCGGTAACGGGCCTATCCGGTGGCCGTCCAATCTTCGCCTTCCTGTGCAAAATGGAATATCAGGCGTATTTCCTGGCCACCGGCCTGTATGACGCCCTGCCAGATCCCGGTCAGCACTTGCGGGTCGACAGCTTTGGGTTCGGATTTCACAATCACTTCCTCCGGTTGCGGTGAGCTTGAGCACCCGGTCATGGTGAGAATCGTCGCTTCAGCCGCAGCGAAAAGCACGATATTGCTGTTCATTGTATCCCCCGGCACGCAGTGTTCTTGAGTAGAATACAGCTCACCACCGGCATTATTCAAAAAAACCGGGCGAGTACACGCCCGGCGACGGTTAGTATAAGATAACTTTCAGTACGGTTCGATCGACGAGGCGTCCACTATCCTGGGATTCGTGATATCAACCGAGCCGCGATAGTAGAGGCTCGATGCGCCCGCGAGGTCCACGCTTAACACGCCATTCACATAGACCCAGGCTTCGCTCGCACCGTCCAGGTTTACGATGGCGCCGCTCGTTGTGAGCTCCTTTAGCGTCGCAACGCTCGCATCATCAACCGTGAGGTTGAGGTCGAAACACGATCCGTTCATCTGTATGCTGCTCGCGTCCTTTGCGGTAATCGATATATCCGAAGCAGCCGTTCCAATGTTCGCTCTCGATGCGCCCGAAAGCTTTACCGTAACCGTGTTCGCAACAATGGAAGGAAGCAACAGATGGCTTGCCTCGGAGAGGGTGGCTCGGAACGACGACACACTCGGGAATGAGGTGCTGTCAATCACGGTTATCTGCGCCGCGTCACTCAAGATTATGCCGTTCAAAGTGGGCATGGTGATGACCGCCCGCAGGGACACATCGGTATAGCGGTAGGAATCGTCGAGCCCGATGCTCAAGGTGCTCTTGTCGCCGTAGGAGATAATTTTGTCGATAACGTTGTCATCCACCATGACCGTTACGCTGTAGGTATCGTCCTGAATTACCGTAACGTCAAAGGCCGCGCTTATATCCAGCGCGCTGAAGCCGGTGTAGCCAAGATCGACCTCCACCAGATCACCCGAACCGACAATGGTTTGCATAAACGCACAGCTTGAAAACAGCAATGCCAAAATCGGTAGTAACACTACTATTCGTTTCATATCGTACTCTCCGTAAAACAGATGCCGCCGCGGTTTTCCCGTCTTGCGCGGTCTTATAGCTTAGAACACCTGTCCGGAGAGGAAGTGTTACCAGTGTGGGGCTTTTTCAGGGCCGATATCGCGCGTGTGTCACCGTTCTACCCCGGCAGTTTCCGGCCCGCCCTGCCGGCGATGATTTCGAAAATCTCTCTGAGAACCGGCATGCCAAAATCAGGGAAATTGTGGGTGTGGTTCCAAAACTCTTCGAGATGTCCGCGGCCCTCCCGCTCATAACAGACGATTTTTATCATCATCTGCGCCTTGTCGAGTCCGCGGATGAGCCTCGCTTCCGGGGTCTCGCAGCGGCGATATTCGGCATACCGCTCCCTGAAGAGCGGTGAGACCGCGGAAAACATACTGTCGAATATTTCCTGCTCGGTGTCTTCCTTGGCGGCACGAAAATCCGCGGCACCCACCGGGAGGGGAATATCCATGGTGCGGACCTCCTGCAGATCGTGGATGAGCGCCATCTCTACAGCTTTTGCCGAGTCAAACTCATTTGGGTATTCGTTGCACACCATGAGGGTAAGGACGGCGAGGGAGTGGCTATGAGCGGCGACACTTTCAGGCTCGGTCACTCCCCGCAAAAGAAAACCGGACCGCGGTACCCGATCGAGCGGATGGATTGACTCCATCGCGTGGACAATCGCTTGAATGGACATAGCTATCTCACTTTCGCGGTGATCCCGATGAGTGCGATAGTCACAATAATCTGGATCAATGCGAATCTGATAAGCACCTGGGTGTTGGACCAGTGCAAGTCTTTGCGAAAATAGTCGTGGAGAGGAAACCGGATGGTGTGGAAAATCCGAATGTTGAAAAACCTGAGCAAACCGACCTTCACCAGACCGGTTCCTCCGTTAATGATGATGACGCTGCAGACAATGAGGATGAGAAACGGGTTTCCCGTATTCATGATCATTACGCCCATGATAAATCCAAGCGCGCGGGACCCGGCGTCACCCATGAGCACGTGGCTCGGATAGGCGTTGTACCACAAATATCCAGCCAGGGTGCCGACAAGCACGAACGAGGTAATAGCCCACTTTGCCGCATGCGTATAGTGCGGAAGCAGCAGGTATGCGCTGAAATCGGCATGACCGACTATGACATAGAGAAAGGTACCGGTGCTCAAGAGCGCAATGAGAACGAGGGTGCTCGAAAGCCCGTCCACTCCGTCTGAACAGTTGGTTGTATTGATCGATATCCATATGAGAATAACGGCCAACGGCACGTACAGCCACATCGGCGCTTCAAAAAGCCGGTTTGTGAAGGGGAGCCAGATAGTGTGGACCTCGGTTGAATACAGAAGAAACGCCGCCGCGGTGGCCAGTGCAAGATCGACCAGCCCTTTGATAAGCTCCTTCCAGGGACGGTTACTCCTGTCATCAAGATACCCGGAGACCATGGCAATCAGGGTGAGAAACAACGTCAGAAGGATCCGCGGCTCCGGCGGAACCACCAAAATAGCAAAGAGGAGAAAGACCGGTACGAACACCACACCGGCGCCTGTAGGCTTGCCAAAGGAGTTCTCGGCTTCCACGGCAAACTCCCGTCCGCGGTCTGTCGGGAGAAGACGGAACAGCCTGGGTAAGAGGTAGATTACGCTCACAAAGCTCGCCGTCAAACCGAAAATAATCAGATTGAGGTGGGAGGTGAGCAGCCGCGCCGGACCGAAATAGTTTTGTAGAAACTCGCCTAGGAGGTAGAGCATTGGGAATCCTTCGGGGCACACTAACATGGAAGCGGCAAAAACACAATTTATAGTGATCCGAATCCTGTTGAAAAGTGGCGGAAATGGACACGGGCGAGTGCCGTTTAGTCCGATCTTCTCCGTCGGCTTGAAACGGCTTTTGATTTTTTGCAGAATGACCGCAGCCGAATAGCCTGAACCTGGAGTGAAAGTTGAGTGAATCAATTAGAGCATACAATCCGGATATGGACAGAAAAAGCGTCCATA
Organism: uncultured Spirochaetales bacterium; assembly: GCA_964536145.1. Taxonomy (GTDB): domain Bacteria; phylum Spirochaetota; class Spirochaetia; order ARS1246; family ARS1246; genus JAFGHN01. The sequence continues at coordinate 3,238 of CAZHXC010000399.1, forward strand.
GAATCTGGGAAGAGTGCGGTTGGCTGACCGACGATAAAAAGCGAAAGGATTCTGCCGATGCCGCGATTGGTGCCGGCCGTGCATTTGTCTACGACCACAGGGGCAGCGCCGAAAGCCTTGTTACGAGTGCTACCTCCCATCTTCATTATAATGGAACAATCCTGAAACACGCGGCGATTACGTCTGTAACCACCAGTCGAATTGCGAGAAATCTCGGCGCCGCAAGCGGTACTCTCGCATACACGCTGGCAAAAGAAGCTGAAAGCGGGTTCGCCACCTCCGGTTTGGGTGTATTCGAGCAGGGATTCTATAACCGCCTCGGCTACGGGTCCGGGGTATATGAAAACGTGATCTCTTTTGACCCGGCGTGGCTGATCGATCTGCCGGCGCCGGCGATTCCCCAACGATTCGATGCCCGGAATTACAAGCTTATTCATCAGGCGCGTCCCGCACGGCGAAAATCCCACGGCGCCATCGATCTCCTCCCGCCCGAGTTGACCCGGGCTGATATGATCAAACTCAAGAACACCTTCTGTATTGGCTACAAATCG
>CAZHXC010000400.1:0-3786 GCA_964536145.1 uncultured Spirochaetales bacterium
CGGTGCAGGACGAGCGGCCGGTACACGAGCTTTCTCCGGTTGCAATTGAACGGTACATAGACAACCGGTTAAAAAGTTTGTTTCTTATGTTGCGGGAGATTCTCTCGCTCTTCGTCAGACAAGGATCGGGGATTCTGGCCATGGTCAACTACGTCCCGCAGGAGTCTGCGCTTTTACCGCTGTGCTCGGCGGCTACTGCCGCGTTCCGGGCAACAACCGATTCGCTGGTAACGCTATATCAGAACGAACATATCTTTATTAACGGGTTTGAATGCACCGACGGAACGCCTGAGCGATTCAGCCGCTTCATGCTCCCGCTGCTGTCCGGAAAAGCGGGTGAGACGAGCGGTAAGTGGTATCGTTGCGGCGGTTCGCGGTCTGTGTCCCGGGTATTTCGCAAATAGGGCAAAACACATGAAAATCTGGATCAAATTACTTGCCGGCGGCATCATCGGCGTGCTCCTCGGTCTCTTTCTTCCACTTGGCGAGTCCGGGTTCGAGATGTTTTCATACCTATCACAATTGGTAATCAACATCGGGCGCTACGCTATTTTTCCGCTCGTCTTCTTTTCGCTGGCAATCGGCACATTTGAGCTGAAGACGGAAAAGAAAGTGCTGAAGGTTTACGGCAGAGCAATGTTGTACATGATTGCCGCGTCCGCTCTCCTCGCAATTGTCGGCGCGGTATCCGTGCTGCTCATGGCGCCGGACAGAATCCCGATTGTGATAGAAGAGGAGGTCGTCTTCAGCCGTCCGGGCTTCAAGGAAATACTCCTGCAGGTTTTTCCACGCAACTTGTTCCGGGTTTTCAGTGGAGAAGGAAGCTTTTTGCTGCCGCTCTACTTTCTGGCGTTTTTTCTCGGTTTGAACTTTACCTTTGACAGGCTGGTTACCCGGCCGGCGGTGCAGTTCTTCGACTCTGTATCGAGGATTTTCTATCACATCAATACTTTCGTCCTGGAGATCATGGGGCTGGGGATGATCGTCTTAAGCGCCTATCTGGTACAGCAGGCGCTCGCAACTGCCGAGCTCGAATTGTACCGGCAACTACTCCTCGTGCTCGGTATCGACACGGCCATCGTCCTTTTTGGCCTCTATCCGGGCCTTCTATTCCTGCTGTACGAAAAGAAGAATCCCTACCGGTGGCTCTATGCTGTCCTTGCTCCGGCGATAGCGGGTCTGGTGTCGGGAGACGGGTATTTCTCCCTCGGATTTCTCACGAGAAACGGCAAGGAGAATCTCGGCATTCCCAGAAAGGTAGGAGCAACGACCTTTCCGCTCTTTGCCATCTTTGGTAAAGCCGGCACGGCCATGGTCTCGGCGGTATCCTTTATCGTCATAATCAACTCCTACTCGAGCCTTGGTATTACCGCAATCGATCTTTTCTGGGTCATCCTGTTTTCGTTCCTCATCTCCTTTACCTTGGGAGGTGTACCCGGAATGGGAGCATTCGTGGCAATAGCGTCACTGTGCACCGCATACGGCGGTGGATATGAGGAAGGATATCTGATTTTGAAACCGGTCGCTCCGTTTCTGGTGAGCTTTGCGGTGCTCCTCGATGTGATAACCGCATCATTTGCATCGATGCTTGTGGCTAAACATGAGCACATGCAGGAGCACGTGGCGGCAAAGGACTTTATCTAGCGCCGGAAAGCCCCGCCCTGTTCGACGAGGGCAAAAAGAAGCGCAGGCCTACTACTCCCGTGCTCATGAGTTGGTCATAGAAGTGCAGTTGTTCACCGTCCCATGCGTGAAAAAGCGGGAAGTACGCGCTCAGATCCACCACGAGATGTACGGCAATTCCATCGTACGGCTCGGGCTCGGTAAACTCCCCTTCGTTCAACGACTCCGCTTTCTCAGATCTGATATCAAACGGCAGTTTCCAGCTCAATGTCAGACCGGCCTGAGGGTAGAAGAACCGGCCCATCCCGTAGTGATACGCCACAATTTCACCTCTGTTTACCTCGCCCCAAACTCTTCCGGGAATACGAAAGAGAAAGCTCGGCGAAATGTACCCCCCCATAGAGAGTGATTCTGTAATCCGGAAATCGAAGACCGCCCTCGGCTCGAGAAGCAGGCCGAAAACCCAGGTCCAATCCCGGAACTCCATCTCCACCGGAACCGGTCTGCCGTATTCGACCCCATAGGGGTGGCCGAAATAGCGCAACTCGGGCGATATCGAAAAAAAGCCGGTAAATCTGATTGGGAACGAGATACCTACAACCGTCGTCAGCGGATCCGGCGCCGCGTCTTTTTCCTCCGGGTCTGCGGGCGCATTGCCGATCCACATCAACCCGCCCTTCAGGTCAACGCTTTCGAGATGTATCGAATATGCTGAAAAGAGCGAGAGAAACAATCCTATGAGGAGAAAACATGGCTTTTTCACATCACGCCTCTGCCGGTTTTGAGTATACCACACAGCTCGTGCCGATTCTTCCGCGCGACTCTGACGCGTAGCCGTACCACCGGCGCTGTCAATAGGCTTTTGCAAAGACCGCCTGGAATCTTCCCGGCTTACCGCAGACGATACATGTACCTGTCGATTCCTCGTCGAGCAACACGCGAATTGTGGCTTTGGTGTCACTTTTTACGGTGGTTTCACATTCGGCGTCACCACACCAGTGTGAAAGGGCAAACCCTCCCTGACCGGCAAAGAAACTCTCGAGCTCCTCGTAGCGGTCAATGGTCCGGGTGTTTTCATCCCTGAACTTCTTTGCCCTCTCATAGAGATTTTTCTGAATCTCCCCAAGAAAGGATTTCACCGTCTCCAATGCAGCCTCTGCTGCTACGATAGCCTTTTCACCGGTATCCCGTCGGACAAGCACAACCTTTCCGGAATCAGCATCCCGCGGCCCGATCTCTATACGGACCGGAACGCCCAGCATCTCCCATTCAGCAAACTTCCACCCCGGCGAGTTCTGTTCATCGGTATCAATTTCGAGCCGGATGCCGCCGAGCTTTTTGCGTACTTCATCTGCGTAGGCAAGCACCCGTTCTTTTGTTTCGTTCTTAAAAATCGGTACGATCACCGCTTCGGTTGGAGCAATCTTTGGCGGGACAACCAGTCCCTTGTCATCAGAGTGCGCCATAATCAACGCGCCGACGAGCCGCGTAGATACGCCCCAGGAGGACGCCCAGACGTAGTCCAGATCACCTGCCGCCGTCTGATAGGTGACATCAAAAGCCTTCGCGAAGTTTTGCCCCAAAAAGTGGGAAGTTCCCGCCTGGAGCGCGCGCCTGTCCTGCATCATCGCCTCAATAGCATACGTATCGAGCGCTCCGGCAAACTTTTCCTGTTCCGATTTGCGCCCGGAAAGCACCGGCAGCGCAAGGTAATCCTCGGCAAACTCACGATAGACATCGAGCATCTTCAACGTTTCTTCAACCGCTTCATCCTTTGTCGCATGAGCGGTATGACCCTCCTGCCAGAGAAACTCGGTGGTTCTGAGAAACAGCCTGGTGCGCTTTTCCCACCGCAGAACATTCGCCCACTGGTTTATGAGGAGCGGCAAATCGCGATACGACTGAATCCACTTTTTGTACATCGCCCAAATGACAGTTTCAGAGGTGGGTCGCAGGACCAACGGCTCCTCGAGCTGCTCCCCTCCCGCGTGGGTCACCACCGCCAGCTCCGGAGAGAAGCCTTCTATGTGCTCGGCCTCTCTGTGAATAAAGCTTTCCGGGATCAGCAACGGGAAATAGGCGTTTGCATGACCGGTAGCTTTGAACATACCGTCAAGCACATCCTTCATTCGTTCCCAGAGCGCGTAACCGCGCGGCCGGATC